>NZ_JBYRFX010000478.1:0-3184 GCF_057815775.1 Inquilinus sp. | reverse complement strand
GTAGGTGCCGAAGATCATCTTCCGCCTATCTCACCGTCAGCGAGATCTTCCCGCTGGAGGTGCGCGGGCAGGCGATTTCCTATTTCTTCGCCGTCGCCCAGGTGGTCGGCGCGACCGGGCCGCTGCTGTTCGGCTCCCTGGTGGGGGACGGGACGCAGCGCGACCCGCTGTTCTGGGGCTATGTGCTGGGATCGGCCGTGATGATGCTGGGCGGTATCATCGCCCTGATCTGCGGCCTCGATGCCGAGGGCAAGGGGCTGGAGGACGTCGCCGCCCCGCTGACCAGGGTCGGCGACGTGAAAGAGGCCTCGGCCTGAGAGCCCGTTTGGTAATGCACCTGGCGCGGCCGCCTGACGGCGGCCTCTCGGCTTCCGGTGCTCACGGACCCAAACGTCCGCTGCGCGCCGGGTCTCGAAACCAGCGCCATTCGACTCTCGCCAGCGCATTTCCAAACAGACTCTGAGCGTCCACCCCTCCTGACAGAATCTGTCAGGGGGAGGCCGCTTTATCCTTGACCGGCTTGTTCCCGGGATGTTCGAGTTCGATCATTGTCCATGATCCGATTGCGAGCGCAGCCTGGGGCCGTTGCACGCGATCGGGCATGGGTGATCCGGCGGCCGGGCCGAGAGTCGCTTTTCGTCCCTGCCCGCCCCATATTGCACCACGGCGTGCCCGGAAGGCCGGGGACGTCTATCCCGCATGAGTGATCCTGGCGATGCACAAATCCATCAGCGTCCGCGGCGCGCGCGAACACAATCTGAAGAATGTCGATGTGGATTTGCCGCGCGACCAGCTGATCGTGATCACCGGGCTGAGCGGGTCCGGCAAGTCGTCCCTGGCCTTCGACACCATCTATGCCGAGGGCCAGCGCCGCTATGTCGAGAGCCTGTCGGCCTATGCCCGCCAGTTCCTGGAGCTGATGCAGAAGCCGGACGTCGATTCGATCGAGGGCCTGTCGCCGGCGATCTCGATCGAACAGAAGACGACCAGCCGCAACCCGAGATCGACCGTCGGCACGGTCACCGAGATCTACGACTACATGCGGCTGCTGTTCGCCCGCATCGGCGTGCCCTATTCGCCGGCCACCGGCCTGCCGATCGAGAGCCAGACGGTCAGCCAGATGGTCGACCGGGTGATGGCGATGGGCGACGGCGCCCGCCTGTACCTCCTCGCCCCGATCGTGCGCGGCCGCAAGGGCGAGTACCGCAAGGAGCTGCAGGAGCTGCGGGCCCGCGGCTTCCAGCGCGTCAAGGTCGACGGCACGATGTACGAGATCGAGGACGTGCCGGCGCTGAACAAGAAGCTGAAGCACGACATCGAGGTGGTGGTCGACCGGCTGGTGGTGCGCGACGATCTGGGCAACCGCCTGGCGGATTCGATCGAGACTGCGCTGGGCCTGGCCGAAGGGCTGGCCATCGTCGAGAATGCCGAGGGCGGCGAGCGCACCCTGTTCTCGTCGAAATTCGCCTGCCCGGTCTCCGGCTTCACCATTCCGGAGATCGAGCCACGGCTGTTCTCGTTCAACAGCCCGCACGGCGCCTGCCCGGCCTGCGACGGGCTGGGCGCCAAGCTGGTGTTCGACCCGGAGCTGGTGGTGCCGGATGAGAGCCGGTCCCTGGCCAAGGGCGCGATCGCGCCGTGGGAGGGATCATCCTCGAAATACTACCACCAGACGCTGGACGCGATCGCCACCCATTACGGCGTCAGCACCACCACGCCCTGGCGCGACCTGCCGGAGGTGGTGCGCAACACCATCCTGCACGGTTCCGGCAAGGAATCGATCACCTTCGGCTACGATGACGGCCTGCGCACCTACAAGACCGAGAAGCCGTTCGAAGGGCTGATCCCGAACATGGATCGCCGGTTCCGCGAGACCGACAGCGCCTGGACGCGGGAAGAGCTGGGCAAGTACCAGGGCACCCGCCCCTGCGAGACCTGCGGCGGCGCCCGGCTGAAGCCCGAAGCGCTGGCGGTGAAGATCGAAGGCCTGCATGTCAGCCAGGTGGCGGAGAAGTCGATCGCCGAGGCAGGGCAGTGGTTCGCCGCGCTGAACGCCAAGCTGTCGGCCAAGGACCAGGAGATCGCCTACCGCATCCTGAAGGAGATCAACGAGCGGCTGACCTTCCTCAGCGCCGTCGGCCTGACCTACCTCACCCTCGCCCGCGGCTCCGGCTCGCTGTCGGGCGGCGAGAGCCAGCGCATCCGGCTGGCGTCGCAGATCGGCTCCGGCCTGACCGGCGTGCTCTATGTCCTCGACGAGCCGTCGATCGGGCTGCACCAGCGCGACAACGAACGGCTGCTCGGCACGCTGAAGCGGCTGCGCGACCTCGGCAACACCGTGCTGGTGGTCGAGCATGACGAGGACGCGATCCGCAGCGCCGACTATCTCGTCGACATGGGCCCGGGCGCCGGCGTGCATGGTGGCGAGGTCGTGGCCCAGGGCACGCCGGAAGAGGTGCTGCGCAACCCCGCCAGCATCACCGCGCAATACCTGACCGGGGTGAAGCGGATCGAGGTGCCGACCCAGCGCCGCCCGGGCCACAAGGGCCAGGTGCTGAAGGTGATCGGCGCCCGCGGCAACAACCTGAAGAACGTCACCATGGAGGTGCCGCTGGGCACCTTCACCTGCATCACCGGCGTGTCCGGTGGCGGCAAGTCGACCCTGGTGATCGAGACGCTGTACAAGACGCTGGCCCGCCAGCTGATGGGCGCGCATGAGCATCCGGCCGCGCACGATGCGATCGAGGGCATTGAGTTCCTCGACAAGATCATCGACATCGACCAGTCGCCGATCGGCCGCACCCCGCGCTCCAACCCCGCCACCTACACCGGGGCCTTCACCCCGATCCGCGACTGGTTCGCCGGGCTGCCGGAGGCGAAGGCCCGCGGCTACGGGCCCGGCCGCTTCTCCTTCAACGTCAAGGGCGGCCGCTGCGAGGCCTGCCAGGGCGACGGCGTCATCAAGATCGAGATGCACTTCCTGCCCGACGTCTATGTCCAGTGCGACGTCTGCAAGGGCCATCGCTACAACCGCGAGACCCTTGAGGTGCTGTACCGCGACAAGTCGATCGCCGAGGTGCTGGACATGACGGTCGAGGAAGGGGCGGAGTTCTTCCGCGCCGTGCCGTCGATCCGCGACAAGATGGAGACGCTGCACCGGGTCGGCCTGGACTACGTCAAGATC
>NZ_JBYRFX010000477.1:0-1859 GCF_057815775.1 Inquilinus sp. | reverse complement strand
GCGATGCCATCGACGCCATCAGCGATGGCCTGGCGTGTCAGGCGCACCAGCTCGCCGGCATCCACGCCCGGGGTGCCGGCGAGTTCCACCTCGACATTCATCGCAGCGGCCGCATCGGTCATGCCCTGGCGCACGACGGTGAAGAACTGCTCCTTTACCGCGATGGTCAGGAAGCGGAATCTGAGTTTGCCCTGACCGGAATTCATGATTCCGCTCCATCTTCTTCAACGAAAACTCCAAAGAAGGCGGACCTCTATTGGTCGTTGTATTTCTTGGACCAGATGTTATCCATCGAGTTGATGGTTGCCGGCGTGCCGATGCGGCCGTTGACGAGGCAGCCCTTGTCGCCGCAGCCGGGATCCTCGCCTTTGGCGATGGCGATCAGGACGCGGTCGAGTTCGCGCGCATGGCCATAGGTGTCCCAAAGCGCAGCGTCGTCGAGATAGCCGCCCTCCATGGCCTTCACCGCTGACGGCATCAGCCCGACCGAGGCGATCCACACATGGTCCGGGTCGCCCTGGGGCTTCCAGCGGCCGATCTTGTCGAGGGCGGATTTCACCGCCGAAAGGGCGAAGTCGCTGGCGACGAACAGGCAGTTGGCATCGGGATGCGCCTTGAAGGCATTGGTCGTGCCGGACAGGAAGAGTTCCGGGTTCCACTCGGTGGGAACCTGCATCAGGTTCTCGACGACGCCGCTATTCGTGGTGACGTCGTTCCAGGCCTTGGAGAAGTTGATGGCATTGGTGTCGACCTGCGATCCCAGCAGTTCGATGCATCTGGCCTTGACGTTGTGCTTCCTGAGGTCCTCGACCAGGGCGGTCGCCGCCAGCTTGGAGTGGGCGTAGCTGTCGGCGCCGACATGCGCTGTCGGCTTGATCGTGGAGGATTCCCGGTCGAAGGTGACGAAGGGAATATCGGCCGCCTTGGCCGCGCGGATCGAAGCGCCGATCGCGGTCCCATCCTTGGCGCGGGCGACGATGACGTCGACGCCCTGGTTGATCAGATCCTCGATGTTGGAGGCCTGCTGCGCCGGGTCGTTGTTGGCGACATTGATGATCCACTTGAAGTGGACCCCCGCCGCGTCGCCCATGGTCACGCTTTCGGACTGGAAATAATCCTCCCAGGCCTGGACCAGCGTATCCTTGGTGTCCCAGGACAGGCCGACGACGAAGTCCTTCGCCAGGGCTGTGCTGGAGCAGAAGAGCGAGGCGGCGAGAATGGCGGCCGCTGCAAGGCCGGTGCGTTCTGCAGAAAGCATGGCGATCTCCCTTGTTCGTTTGAATGGCGTGCGTCTTCACGCTTCTCGTGTCGGGCCGGGCGGTCGGGTTATTTCCGGGATCGAGCGCCTTTGTTGAGCGACGGCTTGAGGGCATCCGCGTACATGGCGATGAAGATGACGGTGCCGCTGACCAGCCGGTAGGCGTAGGGATTGGCGCCCAGATGGTTCAGGCCGTTGCGGATCATCTCGAAGGCGAGGGCGCCGAGGATCACGCCTTGCAGCACCGAGCCGCGGCCGCCGAACAGGCTGATGCCGCCGACCACGATGACCGCGACCGCATTGAATTCGAGCCCGATGCCCATATAGGCGGTGACCGAACCGATCTGCAGCGTGCTCATCAGGCCGCCGACGCTGGCGAGCAGGCCGCACAGCATGAAGTTGCGGAAGACGAGACGGCGGACCGGCAGCCCGATGCGCTGCGCGAGATCGGTGCCGTTGCCGATCGCCGTGAGGTGACGTCCGAAGGTCGTCGACCGGTGCACCACATGCATGGCGATGACGATCGCCAATGCCACGAAGACGTCGATCGGGATGGCGGCGATGCTGAGATCGTTGACCTGCAGGACCGTATCCGGCAGGT
>NZ_JBYRFX010000476.1:0-5901 GCF_057815775.1 Inquilinus sp. | reverse complement strand
GCGGCTGATCAGGATCAGCCTTTGGCCGTTTTCGAGGCATTCGCGCACGATCGACTGGGGCGGCGTGCCGGACATCACCACCGTCGCATCGGCGCGATAGTTCAGCGCCCGGCGCAGGGTGGCGGCGATGTCGTCGGACGGCCCGCCAACGCTGAGCAGCACGGCGACCTTGCCCGCCTGCTCCAGCCGCTCGGTGATCGCCCGCGTCATGAGCGACGGCTGCGCCGCATCGATGTCGGCCACCACAAGGCAGACGATCCCGCTTTCCCGTCCGGAGACGCCGCGGGCCAGGTGGTTGACGTGGTAGCCCAGCTCCGTCGCCGCAGCCAGGACCAGGCGGCGCGTCTCCTCCGACACGCTGGCGCCGGGGGTGAACACGCGCGAGACCGCAGACCGCGACACGCCGGCCCGTTCGGCGACGGCGCGGGCGCCGATGAACCGGCGGGAGGCGGGATCCGCGATCGAGTCCCGTGGTGCCGGTGATGGGTGGTCGCGGCCGGGCATGCCGGGCTTCCTCGGTCAAATCTGAGAATGGATCATAGGATCTTTGCAACTATGTGCAAAGCGCCAATGCAAGGCTCTGCCTCGCTTCCGGATCCCGGATATAGGCGCGCCTGGGTGGCTGTTTGAACAGCTGTCCAATTTTGCATTGACGGGTCGGCCGCGATCGAACAGCATTTGCACACGGTTGCAAACAAGGTCCGCCGCTCGGCGGGCCTGCCTCGTCGCCATGAAGGCGAGAGAGAACGATCGGGAGGATCACGATGCCCATGACGTCGAAGACGGCCGCCCTGTCTTGTGCGGCGATCGCGCTGGCCGCCGGGCTGGCGATGCGGGCGGCGCCGGCCCAGGCCGAAGGCTCGGTCGTGGTCTATTGCGGCGTGAACGAGGAATGGTGCCGGGCCGCGGCCAGCGCCTTCCAGGAAAAGACCGGCATCCACGTCGACATGACGCGGCAGAGCGCCGGTGAGATCTATGCCCGCCTGCGCGCCGAGAAGGACAATCCGCGCGGCGACATCTGGTACGGCGGCACCGGCGACCCGCATCTGCAGGCCGCGACCGACGACCTGACCGAGCCCTACAAATCGCCGCTGCTCGACCAGTTGCAGGATTGGGCGCAGGACCAGGCCAAGCGCTCCGGCGACCGCACAGTCGGGCTGTATCTCGGCGTGCTCGGCTTCGGCTACAACGAGACCGAGCTGAAGAGCCGCAGCCTGGCCGCGCCGGCCTGCTGGGCCGACCTGCTGAAGCCGGAATTCGAGGGCGAGGTCCAGATGGCCGACCCGAACTCCTCGGGCACCGCCTGGACCATGCTGGCGACCATCGTGCAGCTGATGGGCGAGGACAAGGCGTTCGAGTACCTGGTCGGCCTGAACAAGAACATCGACCAGTACACCAGCGCCGGCGCCGCGCCCGCGCAGGCGGTGGGCCGCGGCGAGACCATCGTCGGCATCGCCTTCCAGCACGATCTGATCAACTCGGCCAAGCAGGTGCCGGCGGTGAAGGTGGTGTCACCCTGCGAGGGCACCGGCTACGAGATCGGGTCGATGAGCCTGATCAAGGGCGCGCGGCACATGGACGAGGCGAAGAAGTTCTACGACTGGGCCCTGACGCCGGAGGCGCAGGCGATCGCCGGCAAGAACGGCAGCTTCCAGGTGCCGTCGAACAAGGCTTCCACGGTGCCACCGGAATCGCCCGACACCAGCCACATCAAGCTGATCCACTATGATTTCGAGAAATACGGCTCCTCCGCCGAACGGACCCGGCTGCTGTCGCGCTGGACCAAGGATGTGAAGAACGGCGGCTGAGGGGGATGACCGGGATGCGGAAGGGTTCGGCCTCGGCGCGGCTTTCGGGCGCGCGGCTGTGCCTCCTGCTCGGCTGGGCCGCGGCCCTGCTGCTGCCGTGGTACGGCATCGAGGGCGGGCTGGTGCGGGCGCTGACCGAGGGCGGCGCGCCGGCGGCAGTCGAGGCCTTCCGCAGCCATCCCTGGCTGTTCGGGCTGCTGCTGCCGCTGCTGCTCGCCACGGTGGCGGAGCTGCGGCGGCAGCCGCGCCTGCTGGTCGCGGCCGGCGCGCTCGGCCTGGCCTGGACCCTGCTGCAGGCCTTCGCCATCGACCGGCGCGGCTGGGCGATCGTCGACCTGACCAGCCTGTCCGGCTGGGCCGCCTCCCAGCCCGCACTCGGCTGGGGCGCGCTGGCCTATCTGCTGGCCATGGCGCTGCTGCTGGCGCACGGCCTGGCCCGCCGCGGCTGGTGCAAGGGCGATGCCTTCACCGTCGGGGCTCTGACCATCGTCTGCGGCTCGATCCTGGTCTTCGTCGGCTATCCCGTGCTGTGCGTCCTGCTGTCCGCCTTTAAGGACAATGAAGGCCGGGTCGACCTGCCGCTGTTCGCGGACAAGCTGACCGATTCCTCGATCTGGGGCCTGGCCTGCCTGTCGGGCGGGCGCAACTGCGGCGTGGCCTGGAATTCGCTGGCCCAGGCGACGCTGGTCGGCGTGCTCAGCACGCTGCTCGGCCTCGCCTTCGCCCTGGTCGCCAACCGCACCCGCTTTCCGTTCCCGCGGCTGTTCAAGGTGCTGGCGATCCTGCCGGTGATCACGCCGCCCTTCGTCATCGGCCTGGCGCTGATCCTGCTGTTCGGCCGCGCCGGCATGGTCACGGCGGCGCTGAGCGAGTGGTTCCACCTGCCGCGCAGCCGCTGGATCTACGGCATGCCGGGGCTGACCATCGCCCAGCTGCTGGCTTTTACCCCGATCTCCTACCTCGTCCTGCTGGGCGTGCTGCAGGGCGTCAGCCCGAGCATGGAGGAGGCGTCGCAGACCCTGCGCAGCGGGCCCTGGCGCACCTTCCGCCATGTCACCTGGCCGCTGATTCGGCCGGGCCTGGCCAATGCCTTCCTGATCGCCTTCATCGAAAGCCTGGCCGATTTCGGCAACCCGATGATGATCGGTGGCAATTTCCGGGTGCTGTCGACCAGCGTCTATTTCGCCGTGGTCGGCGCGGCGCAGGACCAGGGGCAGGCGGCCGTGCTGGCCATCGTGCTGCTGATCTTCACCCTGTCGGCCTTCCTGCTGCAGCGGCTGTGGACCGGGCGGAAAAGCTACGTCACCGTCTCCGGCAAGGGCGATGCCGGCGTGCCGGGGCGGCTGCCGGCGGGCCTGCGCATCCTGTGCTACGCCGTGGTGCTGCCCTGGATCGCACTGACCATCGCGGTCTATGGCGTCATCCTGTTCGGCGGCTTCGTCACCGCGATCGGCACCGACAACACGCCGACGCTGAAATACTTCCTGACCGCCTTCGCCATTGGCCAGGGCGACCATGGCTGGTTCCTGGCCGGCTCCGCCTGGAATTCGCTGATCACCACGATCGAGGTCGCGCTGCTGGCGATGATCCCGACCGCGGCGCTGGGCATCCTGACGGCCTATCTCCTGAACCGGCAGCGCTTCGCCGGCCGGGGGGCGTTCGAGTTCCTGACGATGATGAGCTTCGCCATCCCCGGCACGGTGATCGGCATCAGCTACATCCTGGCCTTCAACAGCGGGCCGATCGAACTGACCGGGACGGCGACGATCATGATCATCGCCTTCGTTTTCCGGAACATGCCGGTGGGCATCCGCGCCGGGCTGGCCAATCTCAGCCAGATCGACCGCAGCCTGGATGAGGCGTCGCTCACCCTCGGTGCCCGGTCCGCCACCACGCTGCGGCGGGTGATCCTGCCGATCCTGCGGCCGGCGATCACGACATCGCTGGTCTATGCCTTCGTCCGGGCCATCACCAGCGTCAGCGCGGTGATCTTCCTGGTCAGCGGCGAATTCAACCTCGCCACCGTCTACATCGTCGGCCGCGCCGAATTCGGCGAATACGGGCTGGCAATCGTCTACTCCGCCGTGCTGATCACCATCATGGTCCTGGCCCTGCTGCTGATCCAGGCGGTGGTCGGTGAACGGCGCATCGGCCGCCGCTCGGCGACGGTCCCGACAACCCGCAACCGGCAAGCTGTGGTGCAGGCGTGACACGCGAACCCAACAACCCGATCAATCCGGCCGGCGGGCTGCCAGCGGTGGAGTTCCGCACCGTCAGCAAGCGCTATGGCCCGATGACCGCGGTCGACCGCATCGGCTTCACCATCGACCGCGGCACGCTGGTCACCCTGCTGGGGCCGTCCGGCTGCGGCAAGACCACGACGCTGCGCCTGATCGCCGGGCTGGAGCTGGCCAGCGAAGGCCGCATCCTGATCGACGGCCAGGACGTGACCCTGCGCTCCGCCGCCGAACGTGACGTCAGCATGGTGTTCCAGTCCTACGCGCTGTTCCCGCATATGAGCGTGATGGACAATGTCTGCTACGGCCTGCGTGCCTCGGGGATCCGGCAGGCGCAGGCGGCGGCGATGGCGGCGGAGAAGCTGGCGGCCGTCGGCCTGTCCGGCTTCGAGCGGCGGCTGCCGAGCGAGCTGTCCGGCGGCCAGCAGCAGCGCGTCGCCGTGGCCCGCGCCATCGTGCTGGAACCCAAGGTGCTGCTGTTCGACGAGCCGCTGTCCAACCTCGACGCCAAGCTGCGGCGCCGGGTGCGCGAGGACATCCGCGGCCTGCAGCAGTCGCTGGGCCTGACCGTGGTCTATGTCACGCATGACCAGGAGGAGGCGCTGGCCGTGTCCGACCGCATCGTGGTGATGCATTCGGCCCGCATCGTCCAGGACGGCACGCCGCGCGACCTGTACGAACGGCCGGCCAACCGCTTCATCGCCGACTTCATCGGCAACGCCAACCTGCTGCCCGCCGAGGTGCAGCGCCAGGACGGGGCACTGGCGCGGGTCGCGCTGGGCGGGATCACGCTGCAGCTGCCGCATCGCGACCTGCCGGCCGGCGCCTTCGCGGTCGCCGTGCGGCCCCAGGCGATCCGGCTGCGTTCCGGCGGCCCCCAGCCGGGCGAGCTCGGCGGCGTGGTGCGCAAGGCGGCCTATCTCGGCAGCCATATGGAGTACCAGGTGGAGATCGCCGAGATCGGCGCCGAGGCCTTCGTCATCGATGGCGAGGTCGGCACGCCCTTTGTTCCCGGCGCCACCGTCGGCGTCGCGATCACGGCGGATGGGGCCGCCCTGGTGCCCGCGGACATGGTGGTGTGATGGACGATCTGGATGCACGCCAGGCCTTCGGCCTGGACCTGGCCCTGCGCGCCGGCGCTCTGGCGCTCGGCATGCGCCGCACCCTGGCGCCGATCGAGGCGAAGAGCGCGATCGACTTCTGCACCGAAGCCGACCGGGCGGTGGAGCAGCTGGTGCGCGACGACGTCATCAGGCACTTCGGCGACGCCGTGATCGGTGAGGAATACGGTGGTACCGCAGCGGACGACGTCTGGGTGGTCGACCCGATCGACGGCACCGCCGGCTATATCCACGGCACCCAGCGCTGGTGCATCTCGCTGGCCTTCCTGCGGCAGGGTGAGATCGAGATCGGCATCATCTATGCGCCGACCGACGACCGCCTGTTCGTTGCCCGGCGCGGCCGCGGCGCGACCTTGAACGGGCGGCCGATCCAGGTCAGCGGGCTGAAGCATGGCGCGGCGCCGGTGGTCGAGGTCGGCTGGTCCGAGCGCCGGCCGCTGTCTGCCTTCTGCACCCTGCTGCAGCGGCTGACCGACGCCGCCATCGAATTCCGCCGCCACGGCTCCGGCGCGCTCGGCCTGGCCGAGGTCGCCTGCGGGCTGAACGACGGCTATGCCGAGCTGCACATCAATTCCTGGGATGCGCTGGCCGGCATCCTGCTGGTGCGCGAGGCCGGCGGCTGGACCAACGACTTCCTGGCGGATGACGGGCTGGCCCGGGGCAACCTGCTGCTCGCCGCCACCCCGGTGCTGCGCGACCGCCTGGTGGCGATGACGCGGGACCTGCATCAGGCCG
>NZ_JBYRFX010000475.1:0-5098 GCF_057815775.1 Inquilinus sp. | reverse complement strand
TCGCCTCGATCAGCGCCTCGGTGGCGTCGGCATTCTCGCGGGCGAAGATCTCGGCCAGCGCGTCGCCGATGCGGCGCTGCCCGTCCTTGCGCAGCACCTGGATGCGCCAGGGCGCCAGCTTGCCGTGATCCGGCACCCGGGGGCCGGCGCGCAGGATGCGTTCCAGCGCCGCCGCGTCGGGGCCCGGCTCGACCATGTTCCGGGCCGGCACCGAGCGGCGCTGCAGCAGAAGATCGATCGCTTCCATGTTCGTCTCCGATGACCCGTCCCACCGGGACGCTATCTAAGAATCACTCTCAACACGAGAGATAGGAGCGCCGGCATCAAAAGTCCAGGTCGCGATAATGCGCCGGCGCCGGAATGCCGGGAACATGATCCTCCAGCAGCGGCCGGAAGCTCGGGCGTGATTTTATGCGCGAATACCATTGCCGCGCCTCCGGGTGGCTGTCCCAAGGCACGTCGCCGAGATAGTCGACCACCGAGAGATGGGCGGCGGCGGCGATGTCGGCCAGGCTGAACTCGTCGCCCGCCAGCCAGCGCCGCGACTCCGCGAGGTAGGAGATGTATTCGAGATGGTAGTGCACATGCTGCCGGCCGGCCCGGATGGCGTCGGAGCTGGGCGCCAGGCCGGTGCGCTTGACCCGCTTCATGAACTTCTCGCCGACCAGGTTCTCGGTCACCTCGCGGCCGAACTTCTGGTCGAACCAGACCAGCAGGCGCCGGGTCTCGGCCCGCCCCAGCGGGCCCTCGCCGAGCAGCGGCACCTCCGGGTGCATCTCCTCCATATACTCGACGATGACCCAGACATCGGTCAGCGTCGTGCCGTCCGGCTCGATCAGCAGCGGCACTTCACCGGTCGGATTGATGGCGAGGAATTCGGGTCGCTGCTCCCAGACACGCTCGACCTTCAGGTCGCAATGCAGATCCTTCTCGGCCAGCAGCAGCCGGACGATGCGGGATTGGGCGGAAAGCCAGATATGATAGAGGGTTCGCATGGCGCGCGGACTCTACCCGATGCCGCCGCGGTTGGGTAAGGGCCGCGTTGCAGTCCGACACCACATGCCACACCCGCGCAGCCACGGCTGGAACCTCACGCCCGCTCGTGCCTTGGTTCACTCGGCTGCGGCCAGCACCGCGGCCGGGGCCGGCCGGCACCACCACAGCAGGGCCAGTGCCTGCAGCGCCAGCGCCACGCCCCAGACCATGCGATGGCCGGCCGCCGGGTCGGCCGGGCCGAGGTCGAGCAGCACGCCGAAGCCGATCTGGAACAGGAAGGCGGCGCCGAACAGCAGCAGCGTCATGGCGGTGCTGACCCGGCCGGCGATCCGCGTCGGGAAGGCGCGCACCAGCAGGGCATAGGGCAGGATGCCGGCGCTGCCGAGGAAGCCATAGGCGGTCCACATCAATGGCGAGACGGTGCCGATCCCGGCCAGCAGCAGCGCCTGCACCGCGGCGAAGCCGATCATGCCGGCGGCGGAGGAGACCAGCAGCGACACCCCTGCCCGCTCCAGCCGCCGCGCCAGCCAGCCGAGCGCCAGGTAGCCGGCGACCATGGCCAGCCCCATGACGGCGACCATCGAGGCCACGGCCTGCGGCGTGGCGCCGCCGACCGCCTGCAGGAACGGGCCGGCCCACAGGCCCTGCACCGCCATGAACACGCCCTGACTGATCGCGGTCAGCGGCGCGATCCGCCAGAACACCCGGCTGCGCAGGATGGCGCCGAAGCCCGCCGGGGCGCCGTGGTGATGCGGCGACTCCGCCACCGGCCGGTCCGGCACCGCCAGCAGGATCGCCAGCGCCGCCACCAGGGTCAGGGCGGCGAGACCCAAGAACACGCCACGCCAATCGGTCACGGCCAGGGCCCAGCCGACCGGGGTGCCGGTGGCGACCGCCCCCATGCCGCCCAGCGCGAACAGCCCGCCATTGAGCAGCAGCAGCCGGTCCGCCGGGAACCACAGGATGAAGGCCTTCAGCCCCGCCATCAGGCAGGCGGAAACGCCGATGCCGATCAGGATGCGGCCGATCATCAGCGCGGCGAGGCTGTGCGCCGTGGCGAACAGCACGGCACCAATCGCGGCAACGACCAGCAGCGCCACCTCGACCCGGCGCGGGCCGTAGCGGTCGAGCAGCACGCCGAGCGGCAGCTGGCAGGCAGCGAAGGCCAGGAAGTACAGACTGGTCAGGATGCCGAGATCGGCGGGGCCGAGGCCAAGTTCCGACGCCAGATGCGGTGTCAGCACCAGATTCACGCCGCGGAAGACGTAGGACACGAAATAGCCCAGCGAGAACGCCAGGAAGATACGCAGACCGGCCAGCATCGCCCTGCCTTCGGCTTCGGAACGGGACGCGCACTCTCGCCCCGCTCGCCCCGCCGCGGCCAACGAAGGTTTTTGCCCGCGAATGTGAATCGGATTAGCAGTAGGGCATGGTCGACCATCTTCCCTCGATGCCGGCGCTGCGGGCGCTGGAGGCGGCGGCGCGGCTCGGCAGCTACAGCCGCGCGGCGGAGGAGCTGCACCTGACCCATGGCGCGGTCAGCCACCAGATCCGCCAGCTGGAGGCCCGGCTGGGGCGGCGGCTGTTCCGGCGCGAGGGCCACCGCATGGCGCCGACCGCGGCCGGAAGGCTGCTGGTCGAGGATGTCGGCCGCGCCCTGGCCATCCTCGACCGGGCCTTCGGCACTGGGGCGACGCCGCAGCAGCAGCACCAGCGCCGGCAGCGGCAGCCGCTGCGGGTGGCGACCCTGCCCTCCTTCGCCAGCCACTGGCTGGTGCCGCACCTCGCCGCCTTCCAGTCCGCCCACCCTGATATCGACATCGAGCTGATGACCAGCCACGAGGCGATGGACCTGGAGCGCGACGGCGTCGACCTGGCGATCCGCTTCGGCCGCGGCCGCTGGCCCGGGGCAATGGCGGCCAAGCTGCTGGACGAGGTGGTGTTCCCCACCTGCAGCCCGGCCTTCCTGGCGGCGCACCCGATCGCGGTGCCGGCCGATCTGGCCCAGCTGCCGCTGCTGCGCTTCCTCAGGCGCTCGGTCTGGGCGAACTGGTTCGAGGCCGCCGGCGCTGTGCCGTTCGAGCCGCAGGAGGGGGCGGTGTTCGACGACCCGGTGCATCTGCAGCAGGCGACCGTGGCCGGCCAGGGCGTCGGGCTGGTGCGCAGCCTGCTGGCGCAGGACGACCTGGTCCAGGGCCGGCTGGTGCGGCTGTTCGATGCCACCGTGCCAGCCAGCGGCGACTACTACGTCGTCTGGCGACCGGACCACCCACGGCAGCCGGCCATCACCGCCTTCCGCGACTGGCTGGTGGCGGCGATCACCGATCCGGCCTCAAGCTAAGCTGCAACCGGCAGGCGGAAGGCAGCGGCAAGGCCGCGCAACGCGCCGCTGAGCCTGATGTCGGACAGGCGCGAATGCAGCATGACGTCGGAGGAGGCGAGCACCGGCAGGCCGAGGCGTGGCCCGACATCGGTGGTGCCGGGCGGCGCGGTGCGGCGCGACAGCGGCGACACGCCGATGCCGGCCGTGGTGGCGGCCGACACTGCAGCGCTGCCGCCGCCGATGAAGCTCTCGGTCCAGGCGATGCCGGCAGCGTCGAGCAGGCGCAGCGCAATCGCCCGCATGCCGCACAGCGCCGACTGGGTCACCAGCGGCAGCGGGTCGCCCGGCCGGTGATGCCAGGCCGCGGCGGCGTACCAGCCGAAATCGTCGCGGAACATCACCTCGCCGTCGCGGCGGCCGGCGTCACGCCGGATGATCACGGCATCGATTGCGCCGGCGTCGAAGTCGTGCAGCAGCTCATGCGACAGGCCGAGCCGCACCTCCAGCGCCAGCCCGTGCCCCGCCACCCGGGCCAGCAGTCCCGGCAGTTCCGGCCCCGCGACATGGTCGCTGATGCCCAGCACCAGACGCTGCGGCCGGCCGGACACGGCAGCGACCGCCCCCTCCTCCGCTGCCAGCAAATCGCGCGCCCGCGGCAGGAAGGCCTCGCCCTGGGGAGTCAGCCGCACCAGCCGCGGCGTGCGTTCGACCAGCCGGACGCCAAGCCGGTCCTCCAGCCGTTTCAGCCGCAGGCTGATGCCGGACTGGGTACCGCCCAGCGTGTCGGCGGCGCGGGTGAAGCTGCCGAGATCGGCCACCAGGACGAAGGCGCGGACCGCGTCGAGATCAAGGGAGCGCATGGCCAGTCATTTCAGATTATCATCATTGATAGTGATATCGCGCTTGTTCTGAAATGATCAAGGCCGCGCTATAACCTGGGCAGCGGCACCCCGCCGCTCGACATCAGGAGACCACCATGCCCCTCGTCCGGATTTCCCTGCGCAAGGGCAAGCCCGCCGGCCACATCAAGGCCATACGAGACGCCGTCTATCTCGCCATGACCGGCAGCTTCGCCGTGCCGCAGAACGACCGCTTCATCCTGGTGCACGAGCATGACGAGACCGGCTTCGACTACGATCCGTCCTATCTCGACATCGCCAGGACCGACGATCTCGTGATCATCCAGATCACCGCCAACAACACCCGGACGACCGAACAGAAACAGGCGCTGTACCGTGACCTCGCCGACCGGCTGGCCGCGGCCCCGGGCCTGCGCCAGGAAGATGTGTTCATCAACCTGGTCGAGGTCGCTAAGGAGAACTGGTCGTTCGGCAACGGCATCGCGCAGTATGCTTGATACGGCAAAGGGCCGGCACAAGGCCGGCCCTTCTCCTGCAGCACTTGGTCCGGATCAGATCCGGCGGCGCGGCCCGGCCCCGGCGGCCCCGCCGGCCGCAGCCGCCGCGGCGGCGAGCAGCAGCGTGGCGAAGGTCAGGAAGCCGCCGCCGGCCGCGGCCTTGGCCGCCTGGTCGGCGACCGACTTGGCCTTGGCCGCGGCCTGGTCCTTCAACTGGTCGAAATCGGCCAGCGCCTTCTCGTAGCGGCCACGCGCCTCGTCCGGGGAGATGTTCAGCTGGGCGGCGACGATGGCAATGACCCGGTCCTTGGTGGCCTGGTCGTCGGCGTCGCCCGTGGCATGCCGGGTCAGGGCGGCGACGATCTCCTGCCGCGCCTGGTCGGGCGACAGGCTGGCGGCATCCGGCTGGCCGCCATTGCGGT
>NZ_JBYRFX010000474.1:0-3259 GCF_057815775.1 Inquilinus sp. | reverse complement strand
TGCCGCAGCTTTCCTCGGCGCAGAACTCCATGGCGAAGCGGGCCTGGACCGCGAGGTCGATGCGGTCGTCGAACACCACGACGCCGCCATGGCCGAGCATGCCCTTCTTCGCCGCCATCGATTCATAGTCGAGCGAGGTGTCGAGCAGGCTGTCCGGGAAATAGGCGCCGAGCGGGCCGCCGACCTGGACGGCGCGGAACGGCCGGCCGCTGGCGGTGCCGCCGCCGAATTCCTCGATCAGCTGGCGCAGGGTCAGGCCGAACGCGACCTCGATCAGCCCGCCGCGCTTGACGTTGCCGGCCAGCTGCAGCGGCTGGGTGCCGCGCGACCGGCCGGTGCCGTATTCCGCATAGAAGGCGGCGCCCTTGTCGAGCACGATCGGCACGGTGGTCAGCGACAGCACGTTGTTGATGACGGTGGGGCGGCCGAACAGGCCCTTCAGCGCCGGCAGCGGCGGCTTGGCCCGGACCATGCCGCGCCGGCCTTCCAGGCTTTCCAGCAGCGACGTCTCCTCGCCGCAGATATAGGCGCCGGCGCCGACCCGGACCTCCAGGTCGAAGCGCTTGCCGCTGTCGAGCACGCTGGGGCCGAGCACGCGGCGCTGATAGGCGACGTCGATCGCCGCGTTCATCGTCGCCACCGCATGCGGATATTCCGAGCGGATGTAGATGAAGCCCTTGGTCGCGCCGGTGGCGATGCCGGCGATGATCATGCCTTCGACCAGCAGGAACGGGTCGCCTTCCATGATCATGCGGTCGGCGAAGGTGCCGCTGTCGCCCTCATCGGCGTTGCAGACGATGTACTTCCGATCGGCCTGGGCCTGCAGCACGGTGCGCCACTTGATCCCGGTCGGGAACCCGGCACCGCCACGACCGCGCAGGCCGGAGGCGGTGACCGTCTCGACGATCGCCGCCGGCTCCATCGCCAGGGCGTTGCGCAGGCCCTTCAGCCCGTCATGCGCCTCGTAGTCCTCCAGCGACAGCGGATCGGTGATGCCGCAACGGGCGAAGGTCAGGCGCTGCTGCTTCGCGAGATACGGCATCTCTTCCGGCCGGCCGTGGCGCAAGGGATGATCGCCGCCTTCCGCCAGCCCCGCCTCGAACAGGCTGGGCACGTCCTCAGGCGTCACCGGGCCGTAGCCGATGCGGCCTTCGGGGGTCTCGACCTCGACGAAGGGCTCCAGCCACAGCAGGCCGCGCGAGCCGTTGCGGATGATCTGCAGCACGACGCCGCGCGACGCGGCCTCGGCCGCGATCGCCTGGGCGACGTCATCGGCGCCGACGGACAGGGCAGCGGCATCGCGAGGGACGAAGATCTTCATCGCACGCCCTCTTGCCGGCCTTCTATCCTGTCGACGATGCGGTCCAGCCGCCGGGCGTCGATCCGCCCGATCAGCTCGCCATCGACCATCGCCGCGGGGGCGCAGGCGCAATTGCCGAGGCAGTAGACCGGCTCGACCGTGATGTGGCCGTCGGCCGTGGTCTCATGCAGGCCGATGGCGAGCCGGCGGCGCAGCTGGTCGGCCAGGTCCCGCGCGCCCATCGACTGGCACGCCTCGGCCTGGCACAGCTTCAGCACGTGGCGCCCGGCCGGCTCGGCCCGGAAATCATGATAGAAGGTGATGACGCCGTGCACTTCGGCACGGGAGATGTTCAGCGCGTCGGCCAGCAACGGCACCGCCTCGCGCGGCACATGGCCGAAGATCGACTGCAAATCATGCAGGATCGGCAGCAAGGGTCCTTCGGTCGCGCCATGCGACCCGATCACATCATTGGCAACTTCGGCGTCCCAGCCCCGGCTCTCGGGCATTCGTCCCACCCCTTTTTCGGGTTCGTTGGACTGGGCGACGTGCCATGGCCTGACGTTGCAAACCGTGACGGGCCGAGTTGCGGACCTTTCCAACACCCTGGTTGCGGTCCGCGCGGCCCTGCCGCCCATACATCTCTAACTATAACGATGGACGCTCTTGTATACGGCATTCAAATTCAAACGCCGGATGAATTGATAAAGGATGTTTATCAAACAGGCGGTGCCAGCGGTGTCGCCTGCAATTCGGCATCGAGGTCCAGCGCGCGCGCGACGTCGAACAGGCCGCGGGCCAGCGGCGAGGCCGGGTCGCGATCGGCCATCACCAGGCCGATGGTGCGGGTCGCGGCCGGGTCGACCAGACGCAGCGCGCGGGTGCCGGCCGGCACGCCGAACAGGTGCAGCAAGGCCCGCGGCATGACGCTGGACCATGGGCCGGAGCGGACATGCGAGCACAGGTTGATGATGCTGTCCGTCTCCACCGCCGCCCGCGGCGAGCAGCCGACCGAGCGGAAGATGCCGTCGATGATCCGACGGTTCTGCATGGTCGGCGTCAGCAGGCACAGCGGCAGCGTCGCCGCCTCGGCCCAGCTGATGGTCTGCCGCGGCGACGGCGCCTGCTCCGCCGGCATCAGCAGGATGTAGTCCTCCTGGTACAGCGGCAGGCTGCGGACATGGCGCAGTGGTTCGTTGTCGAGATAGGTAACGCCGACATCGATCTCGAAATTCTCCAGCCCCGCCTCGATCTGGATCGAGGTCTGCGACAGCACCGAGACCGTGACCATGGGGTGGGACCGGGCGAAGGGCGCGGTGATCTGCGACACGATCGGCAGGGCCGAGGGCACGGCGCCGATCCGCAGCATGCCGGCCAGCCCCTGCTGCAGCATCGACAGCTCCTGCGCCAGCCCATCGCGGTCGGCCAGGATCTTCTTGGCCCAGTCGAGCACGCAGGCGCCTTCGCGGGTGAAGCCCTGGAAGCGGTGGCCGCGCTCGACGATCGGCACCTGCAGCTCCTCCTCCAGCTGCCGCAGCGCGGTCGACAGCGCCGGCTGCGACACGTGACAGGATTCGGCAGCCCGGGCGAAATGCTTCTCACGGGACAGGGCGACGAGGTATTCGAGCTGGCGGATGACCACGGGGCCTCCGGGTTGATAAGGACGCTTTATCGTACTCTGCCGAGCCGGCGGTCCGGCACCTATTTTGCCGTCAGCAGCCCCCGCAGCGTGCCGTCGGGCCAATGCACGTCGCCGATCCGCCAGCCATGAGCGGTGCGGACCAGATCGACCGTGATCGTGACCGGCGCGTCGAAGCTCTTGTAGGCGACCGTGCCCATGGCCCGGTCGGCGCCCGCCTCGGCCACGGCGACGTGCAGGTCCTTGATCTCCCAATCCTGGGCGCCGACGAAGGGGTCGCCGTCGAGGGTCGGCGGCTCGTCGCCCGGGGCAGCCGCCTT
>NZ_JBYRFX010000473.1:0-6137 GCF_057815775.1 Inquilinus sp. | reverse complement strand
GCACCGCCCCTTCTGTGTGAGACCGGCCGGGCGGTCAGCCGCGCAGCGCGACCCGCGCCGGGCCGGCCGGGGTCGGGATCTCGATGTCGACCTCGAGGGTCGAGACCGAATTGCCGCGGTCGAGCTTGACCTGCACCTTCTCGCGGTCGATCGCGATGTGCTTGGCGATCACCGCCAGGATCTCCTCCTGCAGGATCGCCACCAGGTCGGACCGGCCGCCGATCGAGGACCGCTCATGCGCCAGCAGGATCTGCAGCCGCTCGCGAGCCACCGGGGCGGAACTGCGCTTGCTGAAGAAGCTGAACAGGCTCATGCCACCCTCCGACCGAACAGCTTGGCGAAGATGCCCTTCTTGTCGCTCGGGACGGTCATCTCCAGCGTCTCGCCGCGCAGGCGCTTGGCGGCGTCGAAATAGGCCCGGGCCGGGGCGCTCAGCGGGGCATTCAGGGTGACCGGGGCACCCATGTTCGAGGCGCGCAGCACTTCCTCGCTCTCGGGGATGATGCCGAGCAGCGGGATCGACAGGATCTCGATGACGTCATCGACCTTCAGCATCTCGCCGCGTTCGGCCCGGATCGGGTCGTAGCGGGTCAGCAGCAGGTGCTTCTCGACGCGCTCGCCCTTCTCGGCACGCTCGGTCTTGGAATCGAGCAGGCCGATGATGCGGTCGGAATCGCGGACCGAGGAGACTTCCGGGTTGGTCACGACCACCGCCGCATCGGCGTGGCGCATGGCCAGCACGGCGCCCTTCTCGATGCCGGCCGGGCTGTCGCAGATCACCCAGTCGAACTTTTCCTTCAGCTCGGCGATGACCCGGGACACGCCCTCCATCGTCAGCGCATCCTTGTCGCGGGTCTGCGATGCCGCCAGCAGCGACAGGGTGTCGATCCGCTTGTCGCGGATCAGCGCCTGCGACAGCTTTGCATCGCCCTGGACGACATTGATCAGGTCGAACACCACCCGGCGTTCCGATCCCATCACCAGGTCCAGGTTGCGCAGTCCGACGTCGAAATCGACGACCACGACGTTCTGGCCGCTTTGCGCCAAGGCCGCGCCCAATGCCGCGGTGGAGGTCGTCTTGCCGACCCCGCCCTTTCCGGATGTCACGACCAAGACTTTGGCCATATTCGTCGTTCTCCTCAGTTGCCTCAGTCCAGGGCCGCCAGAACCATCACGTCGCCGTCGAGCCACGCCTGCACCGTCTTGCCGCGCAGCTTCGGTTCCATGTCGTCCGCGGTCTTGTAGAGCCCGTCAATCGCCAGCAGCTCGGCTTCGAGCTTGCGGCAGAAGATGCGGGCATGTTCGTTGCCGTTCGACCCCGCGATCGCCCGGCCGCGCAGCGTGCCGTACACGTGGATCGACCCACCGGCGATGATCTCGGCCCCCGAGGCGACCGACCCGACCACGGTCACGTCGCCTTCCGGGAAGATCACCGACTGGCCGGAGCGCACCGGCCGGTCCAGCAGCAGCGATGCGGCGGGCCGCGCCTCCGCCGCCGGCGGCACGGCGTCGGCGCCGTCCGGCACCTCGATCATCCCGGCAGGCCGGCTGCCGGTCATCATCGGCGGCAGGCCCCAGGCTTCTGAGCCAAGCCAGGCGGGGTCGGCGCCTTCGATGCCGATCAGGCGGATGTCGCGCTGCTGCAGATCCTCGATCAGCGCGGTGAGATCCTGCTTTCGCATCGGCAGAGCCGACAGGTCGACCACCACGGGTCGGCCTTGGAAGAAGGTCGGCGAGCGCTGGATCTGCGCGTCGAGTTCGGTGAGCCAGTCCGTGATCGGCGGCTCAGGCGCAAGCACGAGCGCCATGAAGGAGCGACCACGGAAACGGATAGCGGGGCGGGGGCGGGCTGCTGTTGTCACGGTCAGGGGCGTAGCCGGGCGCGATCCGGCCGTCAACACAGTGGGTTCGTGACCATTGAACCCGGTTCGATCCGGATATGCAACAGGTTGTGGTTCCCATCGCCGCCAGCCGCCATGTGTTGTGTCTCGATCGATCTGATCGCGGCTTGTTTACAAAGCTTTCTCTAACGGTCCGACGCTCGGGCGGCGCCTATGCTCGCCCGGTTGCTGCCGGGCAACGGCCCGGATCGGCGCGCGAGTCAGGAATGACGCCGGGCGACTCGGGGGCGGCCACCAACATGTCGTCTGCAATCTCAGTCGAATCGACGGCAGGTCAGCCGATGCCGAGGCGCCGCAGCGTCTCGGCCAGATGCGGCGGCGGCGGCGCCTCGACGGTGACCGCCGGCTTGTTGTGGTGGAGCGGGACCGCGACGGCGCGGGCATGCAGGTGCAGCGGTGGCGCCTCCGGCCCGCGGCCGGCCGTGCCATAGATGGCGTCACCCAGGATCGGGAAGCCCGAGGCGGCGCAGTGCAGCCGCAGCTGGTGGGTCCGTCCCGTCAGGGGCTTCAGCTCCAGCCAGGCCAGGCCGTCGGCGCGCCCCAGCACGCGGAAGTCGCTCTGCGCCGGCTGGCCCTCGGGGTCGACCCTCATCCACCAGCCGCGGTCGGGCGATTTGCGGGCCAGCGGCAGGTCGATGCGGCCTTCGTTTTGCGTGGGGCCGTCTTCGACCACTGCCCAATACATCTTGGTCACGCGGCCGGCGGCGAACAGGCGGCCCAGCTTGGCCGTGGCCTCGCGGTGCCGGCCCAGCACCAGGCAGCCGCTGGTGTCCTTGTCGAGACGGTGGGCCAAGGCGGGGGCCTGCGGCAGGCCGAAGCGCAGGGCGTCGAGATGGTGGTCCAGCACCGGCCCGCCCTTGGGCCCGGCATGCACCGGCAGCCCGGCCGGCTTGTCGATCACCAGCATCATCCCGTCGCGATACAGCAGGCGGGCCAGGATCTCGGCGTCGGTCAAGGCTGGGGGCGGCGCGGCGATCATGCCGGCGTCATCGCACCGGACCATGCCGGGGCGCAACGAAAAGTGATCGGGCGTGCGGTTATCGAACCTAAGATCGATGGATAATGGTTTGAAATATAGAGATAGATGCGTCCGGGCGGGATAGGATGAATCCCGCCCGGGTGCGGGTCAATGCTCAGTGGTGGTGGCGGTTCCAATCATGGGCCACGCGCGCCTCGCAGCTGTGCCGCGCATGGCCGTGCATGTGGCCGCACTGCGCTGCCTGGCGATGGCTCAGCGATTCCCCGTGATGATGCGTAGCTGCCTGGGCGGTGGCGAAGGTTGCCGGCGTCGCCAGCATCAGAACGGCGGCGAGCAGGAGGGGACGACGGGATTTCAGGATCATGATGAAGCCTTGAGCCTCTGGTAGGAATGCCGTGACTGGCATGACCCCTTCACGGCGCCGTGCAGCCATTCCGTCGCCTATCCGTCGATCGATTTCCATCCGTGCAACAGCCGGTGGTCCGCGGCGGTGAAGCTGTAGAAATTTCCGCCCTGGCCGGCGGGCTGGTCGGCCGCGCGGCTGATCGGGCGGCCCTGCAGGTGGCACAGATACAGCGCGCCGACGGCACCATGCGAGACGACGGCGATGTCGCCCTCCCCAGGGGCCCGGCGCAGCACCTCGTCCACCGCGGCGACGATGCGGCGCTGGGCGTCGACCGCCCGTTCCCAGCCGCGCACGCTGTCCTCCGGCCGGGCGAAGAAGGCGTCGGCCATGGCTTCGAACGCGAGCTTCGGCAGGTAACCCGTTGCCGAACGGTCATTTTCTCCCAGATCGGCAATCTGGCTGACCGGCAGGCCCAGCGCCTCGGCCAGGATCGACGCGCCGTCGATCGCCTTGCGCTCGATGCTGCAGAACAGGGCGCGGAGATCCTTCGCCCAGGGCTGCCTCAGCACCGCCCGCATCCGCTCGCGACCGCGCTCCGACAGCGGCCAGTCCGGCACCGGCACGGCCGGGTCGATCCGGACGTCGGGATGGGTGATGAACCGGACCTGTCGCATGGATTGCCTTCGGGGCCAGGGGTCGACGCCGCGCCGAGGATAGGACAGGCTGGCGCCGGCCAGAACGGGAGAAGCGCCGAAATGAAAGACGACATGGTCAAGCTGGGCAAATTGGCGAAGCGCTATCGGATCGAGGATGGCGAGGGCTTCCGCCTGAAGGATTTCGATCCGGCCGATACCGCCTGGCTGGATGACAAGGAGGTGGCGCAGGACGCTTTGGCCCAGAGCATCACCCGGCTGGCCGAGATGCAGGACATGCTCTACGCCCAGGACCATTGGTCGGTGCTGCTGATCTTCCAGGCGATGGATGCGGCCGGCAAGGACAGCACGATCAAGCATGTGATGTCCGGTATCAACCCGCAGGGTTGCCAGGTCACCGCCTTCAAGCAGCCCTCGGCGGAGGAGCTGGACCACGACTTCATGTGGCGCACCACCCGCCACCTGCCGGAGCGGGGGCGGATCGGCATCTTCAACCGGTCCTATTACGAGGAGGTCCTGGTCGTCCGGGTCCATTCCGGCGTGCTGGGCAACCAGCGGTTGCCGCCCAAGCTGGTGACCAAGAAGATCTGGAAGGAGCGGTGCGAGGATATCGGCGCCTTCGAACGCTACCTCGCCCGCAACGGCACCCTGGTCCTGAAGTTCTTCCTCAACGTCTCGCGCGACGAGCAGAAAAAGCGCTTCCTGGACCGGCTGAACGAGCCGGAGAAGCACTGGAAGTTCCAGCCCAGCGATGTGTCGGAACGCCAGCTGTGGCCCGATTACATGAAGGCCTATGAGGAGATGATCCGGGCGACCTCCGCCCCACACGCGCCCTGGCATGTGATCCCGGCCGACAACAAATGGTTCACCCGCCTGGCCGTCGCCGCCGCGATCGTCGACGCCATGGACCGGCTGGACTTGGCCTATCCCAAGGTCGAGCCGGAGGTGAGCGAGAAGCTGCAGGCGGCCCGGGCGTCGCTGGAGAACGAATAGCCTTCCTATGATGAAAGCGATGGATCGGTAGAAAACCGAGCGATCGTAGATCATTATAGCTTGATGTTTAGATTCCATGTGATGAGGGCATCGATCGCGGCCGGGTTGCTCCTGGCCACCGTGCTGGGGCCTGCCCGGTCCCCGGCGCTGGCCGCCGGAGGCGGCCCGCTGGTTCTCGACGCCCCGGCGGGCGAATTCCGGATCGATCCGGCGACGCTGGCGGTGTCGCTGCGGCGTGCCGATGGCAGCGAGGCGGCGCTGGCCTCGCCTGCCTTCGCCCCGGCGCAGGTCACCGATCGCACCGATCATGTCTGGCGCGTGGCCTCGGGCGGCGATGCCTTCACGGTCGAGGCCGGCCTCGCGGACGGCGCGCTGCGCCTGTCGATCCGCGCCGATCACCCGGCGATGCTGGCTTGGCCGCAGACCGCCGATCCCTCGGCAATCACCGCCTATGCCATGCCCTTCGGCGAGGGCAGCTTCGTGCCGTCGGACGACCCGGCCTGGCTCGACTGGCTGCTGCGCCGCTACCCCGCGGGCTCGGAGCTGAGCGAACAGCTGTCGATGCCGGCCTGGACCGAGCTGCGGCCCGGCGGGTCGGTCACCTGGCTGGTCGAGACGCCGTTCAACACCGGCTTTGCCGTCACCGCGGCGGCGGGGCGGCCACGGCCGGTCCTGTCGCACGACTTCACCCGGCTGGCGCCCGGCGCACCCTATGTCGTCCGCATCCTGCCCGGGCCGGCCGATCCGCTGGCCGGGGCCCGCGCCTATCGCGCCTGGCTGCAGGCGACCGGCGGCTTCGTTTCGCTGGCCGACAAGATCGCGGCGCTGCCGGACACCGCCCGGCTCGGCGGCGCCTCCCACATCTATCTCTGGGGCAAGGGCCCGCTGAAGCCGGAGGATGTGCTGCAGTGGCGCGTCTTCGTCAGGCTGTTCCAGCAGAAGAAGGGCGACCCGGCCCATCTCGCCGGCCGGCTGTGGCAGGGCTTCGATGCCGAGACGCGCGCCGCGTTCGAGGGCGCATTCAAGGACGCCGCCGGCGCCGCCGGCTTCGTCGCACCCTACCGGCGGGCGGTGCTGGTCCGGGCGGTCAATGACGGGCTGCGGCAGGCGGTGCCGATGGCGGCGGTCGACCCGCTGCCGGGCGATCATGATCCGGCGGCCGAGGCGGCCTGGGCCGTCGGCCCGGCCCGCGCGGCGCTGGTCGGTGCCTTCGGCCCGATGCTGGCGCCGCCGCCGCGCTGGGGCGGTGGCCTGTCGCTCGTCAC
>NZ_JBYRFX010000472.1:0-7461 GCF_057815775.1 Inquilinus sp. | reverse complement strand
CCCAGCGCCGCCGGCGGGATCAACTGCAGCAGGCTCTGGATCCCGCGCATCACCCCGGCGGGGCTGCGCCCGGCGATGCGAATGCCTGTGGCATCGATGGTCAGGGCGTGGGCCTCGCCGGTGTCTTCCGGCACCGCGGCGATCGGGTCCAGCTCCAGCCGGATCGTCGCGGCCCCTTGGCCGGACGCCAGGACCAGCCCGGTCAGGCCGCGCAGCCCGTCGCGCAACACCGTGGCCTCGCCCGCCAGCTCCGGAGCATGGGCCAGGGTCGCGGCGCGGTCGAGCCGGAACATTCCAGCGCCGATCTCCCACCGCCAAGGCCGTGGGGTCAGCGGCGCCAGCGCCTCCGGCGGCAGCGTCGCGACGGTACGGTTCTGGGCGAACAGCGTCGTCGGGGTCTCAGGCGGTGCCTCGTCCTCGGCCGAGCGGCGCCATTGCTCCGGGTCGGCCGGCAGGATGCGCTGGACGATGCCCGGGCGGGGCGGCAGGTCCCGGCCATCCGCGCCGGTCACGACCAGGAAGCAGACCGCCGGCAGGTCGGTGATCTGCGACAGCCAGCCGGCACAGGTCAGGTTCAGGCTGCAGCGTCCACCCGAGGGGGCATCGCCGGTGGGAGTGAGCCGCCAGAGATCGCCGTTCAGCCGCTCCAGCGCCAGGTCGCCGGTCACGGAGTCCGACGACACCGGATGCCAGAAATTGAAGTACAGCGCCCAGGCCGATCCGGCCGGGATGGGACCGGGATCGAGCCGCAGGCCGCACAGCGCGTGCCCGTCGGCTGGGCGGGCCAACACCTCCCAGGTCAGTGAAGGGGCGGTTGAATCCGTCATTCTCGGCCTCGATGCGTGGGAGGGGCCCTTGTCAGGCACAGGGTATTAAATCTAAATGATTTGACAATAGCTTCGAGGACTCCGGGATGCAGGGGGCCGCCCCCATGCGGCGCGCCGGCGCCAATCTGGAAGGGGCGAGCGCGCACAACCGCCGCGTCGTCTTCGACCTGCTGCGCCTAGCCGGCCCCCTGACGCGGGCGGATCTGGCGCGGCGCACCGGGCTGTCGTCACAGACCGTCTCCAACATCATCGAGGATTTCGCCGCCGCCGGCCTGGTCGAGACCGGCGACCGCATCGCCGGCGGCCGCGGCCAGCCGCCGACACCCTATCGCATCCGGCCCGGCGGCGGCCATGCCATCGGCCTGCATCTCGACCATCACGAGGTGCGCGGCGTGGTGGCGGACCTGTCCGGCGCCCCAGTCTGCCGGGCCAAGCGCTGGCTGCATGTCGGCGACGTGGCGGCCCGCAACGTCACCCTGGCCGATCTGGTCGACGAACTCGGCCGCGACCTCGCCGCGATCGACCCCACGGCCCCCGACCGGCTGCTCGGCATCGGCTTGGCCATGCCCGGGCCGTTCGGCCTGCCGCTGGGGTCGGTCGCCGGCCGGCACGCCGACTGGATCGAGTCGGCGACCGGTTTCGCCGCGGCGCTGAGCGAGCGCACCGGGCTGGTGGTGACGCTGGAGAACGACGCCCGGATGGCGGCGATCGGCGAGCGCATGGCCGGCGCCGCGCGGGGGCTGGAGAATTTCGTCCAGCTGTTCATCGGCCAGGGCCTCGGCGCCGGCATCGTCATCGAGGGCGAGGTGGTGCGCGGCGCCGCGCGCAATGCCGGCGAGATCGGCATGCTGCCGGCCGCCCTGTTCGGCGCGCCGCCACCGGCCGACCAGCCGGATGCGACGCTGGAGGAGCTGGTCTCGCTCTACGCCGTCGCCCGGCATCTCGGCCTCGACCCCGCCATGACCGACCTGCACGACCGGCTGGAGGGCATCCGCAAGAGCGATGCGCCGGCGCTGGCGGACTGGATTGTCGCGGCCGGCGACCGGCTGCGCCACGCCGTCCGGCTGCTCGAAACCCTGTTCGATCCGGAGGCGATCGTGCTGGGCGGCCAGTTCTCCGAACCGTTCCTGGCCCGGCTGGGCGCGGCGATGCTGCCGCCCTTGTCCTCGATCGCCGACCGGCCGGGCCGCGCCCAGCCGCGGATCATCATCGGCACCGCCGGGCCCTGGGCCGTCGCCATCGGCGCCGCGACCGAACCGATCGCCCGGACCTATGCGCCGCGCTTCCAGGCGTTGTTGAATCCAGTGGTCTAGTCCACAGTGCTTGACAAGCGGTTCGGGGTCGGGTCACGATTAATTCGAAATGAATGAATAAAGCGGTCGGAAACAGCTTTTGCCGGGGGGCATCATGCAATTCTGGAAAGCCACCGTTCTCGCCGCCCTCACGCTCGGTGCGCCGCTTCCGGCCTTCGCCGAGACGGTGCTGACCCTCCATCTGGAGGAACAGAGCGCCTGGGTGCGGAATTTCAACCCGTATAATCTCGGCTCGCGCCGCGCCAGCACGATCGACCTGATCTACGAGCCGCTGGTGATCTTCAACCCGTTCGAAGGCGGCAAGCCCTACTACCGGCTGGCCACCGCCCTCAGCTATTCCGACGATCTGAAATCGGTCACCTTCACCCTGCGCGACGGGGTGAAATGGTCGGACGGCCAGCCCTTCACCGCCGACGACGTGAAGTATTCGATCGACCTGGCGCGCGGCAACCCGGCGGTCGACGCCTATGGCATGGCCGATGCGGTGGACGGGGTCGATATCGTCGACCCGCACAAGGTCACCATCCGGCTGAAATCGGTCGACACCACTTTCCCCGAGACCCTCAGCGACGTGCCGATCGTGCCGAAGCACATCTGGTCCGCCATCCCGGATCCGATCGCCACCGCCAATGAGAACCCGGTCGGCACCGGCCCGATGACGGAGGTCCGGCGCTTCACCACCCAGGTCTATGAGCAGTGCCGCAACCCGAACTACTGGGACGCCGCCTCACTCAAGATCGACTGTCTGAAGTTCCCGCAGATCTCCGGCAACGACCAGACCCTGGCGATCGCGCAGAGCGGTGAGCTCGACTGGTTCGGCTCGTTCCTGCCGGACATCGAGAAGACCTATGTGTCGTTCGACCCGGCGCACAACCACTACTGGCAGCCGCCGGCCGAGACCGTCTCGCTGATGTTCAACCTGAAGACGGAGAACGCGGGCAACCGCGAGGCGTTCAACGACCTGGCCTTCCGCCGCGCCGTCAGCCTGGCGATGGACCGGAACGCCATGGTCACCGTCGCCGGCTACGGCTACCCCGTGGCGAACGCCCATGCCAGCGGCCTGCCGCCGCGCTTCGAGGTCTGGCGCAGCAAGACCGATTCGGCGCAGTGGGACGCCTATATGGGCTACGACATCGACAAGGCGAAGGCGCTGCTGGACGAGGCCGGCTACAAGCCGGGCGCCGACGGCATGCGCACCACGCCCTCGGGCAAGCCGATCTCGTTCAAGATCCTGGTGCCGAACGGCTGGACCGACTGGATCGACGATAGCCAGATCGCGCTGGAGGGGCTGCGCGCCCTCGGCATCGACGCCGGGGTCGAGACGCCGGAGCTGGAGCAGCGGTCGACCGCGATGATCGGCGGCGCGTTCGATGCCGGGCTGGGCTCGACCTTGGATGGGGCGACGCCGTTCAAGTTCTACAACGACACCTACAATTCGAAGAGCGGCGGCCGGGTCGAAGGCGGCTCCGCCCGCTACGCCAACCCCGATCTCGACGCGGCGCTGGCGGAATTCCGCACCACCACCGACAGCGCGAAACAGCATGAGCTGATGAGCAAGGTGCAGGACATCGTGTCGGCCGACCTGCCGGTCATCCCGCTGTTCAACAACCCGACCTGGTACCAGTACTCGACCAAGCGCTTCACCGGCTGGGCGACGCCGGACGACCCCTTCGCGGTGCCGGAAAACCATGACGGCGTCCACACCCGCATCCTGCACCTGCTGCATCTGCGCCCGGTGGAGTAGGGCGGGGGAGCCTGATGCGCGAGGCCCTGGCAGGCCGTTCATTTTCACGGTCATGCGGCTCGGGTCTCGTTCGCCGCCACAGTCCAACAGCAGGGGCCATCGCATGCGCGTTCCGTACCGCCGGCTGCTGATCTACGCCATCGCCTTCGCGGTCGCGATCGTGATGAACTTCCTGCTGCCGCGGCTCATGCCGGGCAGCCCGGTCGAGGCGATGATCGCCCAGTTCGGCAAGCGCGCGACCCCGGCGATGATCGAGGCGATCAAGATGCGCTTCGGCCAGTCCGATGCCTCGCTGCTCGACCAGTTCTGGGAATACCTCAAGGGCATCGCCAGCCTCGATCTCGGCGTCTCGACCAAATACTATCCCCAGACGGTGCTCGAGGTGCTGGGCCGGTCGATCGGCTGGACCCTGCTGCTGGTGACGACCTCGATCGCGTTCAGCTTCGCGCTCGGCAGCCTGATCGGCACCGTCGCCGCCTGGCGCCGCGGCAGCCGGTTCGACGCGGTGATGTCGCCGCTGGCGGTGGTGCTGCTGGCGCTGCCGCCGGTGGTGATCGCGCTCTGCGCCTTGTTCCTGTTCGGCGTCAGCCTGCGCTGGCTGCCGCTCGGCTATGCCTGGGACCCGGCGATGGACCCGGGCTTCTCCCTCGCCTTCCTCGGCAGCGTCGCCTGGCACGCCATCCTGCCGGTGGCCACCCTGTCGGTGTTTCTGGTCGGCGACTTCCAGGCGACGATGCGCAACAACATGATCTCGGTGCTGGGCGAGGACTACATCACCATGGCCCGGGCCAAGGGCCTGAGCGAGACCACGGTCATGTTCAGCTATGCCGCGCGCAACGCCGTGCTGCCGAACTTGACCAGCCTGGCCCTGGCACTGGGCAGCGTGTTCGGCGGCTCCGTCGTCACCGAGATCGTGTTCAACTACCCCGGCCTCGGCCTCACCCTGTTCCAGGCCGCGATCTCGCGCGACTATCCGGTGATCCAGGGTCAGCTGCTGATCATGACGGTGGCGACGCTGGCGGCCAACCTGGCGGTCGATTTCGCCTATCTCTGGCTCGATCCCCGGCTGCGGGACCAGGCGGCATGACCGGCCTCTTCCATCTGCTGTGGCGGCAGAAGAAGGCGATGGTCGGCGTCGTCATCGTCCTGGCCTTCGTGCTGATCGCGCTGCTCGCCCCGCTGATCGCGCCCTACGACCCGACCGGCCGGGTCGGCCGGCCGCATGAGGCGCCCAGCGCCGAACACCTGCTGGGCACCACCCGGGTCGGGCGCGACGTGCTCAGCCAGGTGGTGTGGGGCGCCCGCACCTCGCTGCTGGTCGGCTTCGCCGGCGGCATCGTCATCACCGCGATCGGCACCGCGATCGGGCTGATCGGCGGCTATCGCGGCGGCCGGGTGGACGAGGTGCTGGACCTCGCCACCAACGTCGTGCTGGTGATCCCGAACCTGCCGCTCTTGATCGTGCTGGCCGCCTTCCTCGGCCAGGCCGGGATCGGCGCCGTCATCGCCATCGTCGCCCTGACCTCCTGGCCCTGGGGCGCGCGTGTGACGCGGGCCCAGACCCTGGCGCTGCGCCACCGCGAATTCGTGCTGGCCGCCAGGCTGGTGGGGGAGCCGACCTGGCGTATCGTCGGGGTCGAGATCCTGCCCAACCTGGCCTCGATCATCGGCATCAACCTGGTCGGCAGCATCATCTATGCCGTGGTCGCCCAGGTGACGCTGGAATATCTCGGCTTCGGCGACCCGCTCGGCGTCTCCTGGGGTCGCATGCTGTACAACGCGCAGAACTCCTCGGCGATCACGGTCGGGGCGTGGTGGGACATCCTGACCCCCTGCGCCGCCATCGCCCTGTTCGGCCTCGGCCTGGCCCTGATCAACTTCACCCTGGACGAGGTGGCGAACCCGCAGCTGCGCTCCGGCCCGGCGCTGACTCGCTGGCTGCGCCTGGTCGACCGCCGGCGGCGCGAGAGGAAGCCGGCATGACCGCGCCGCTGCTGGAGGTGCGCGACCTCGTCGTCGAGTACCTGCTCGACACCGGCTCCTTCGTCGCGGTCGACCATGTCTCCTTCGAGATCGGCCGCGGCGAGATCTTCGGCCTGGCCGGCGAATCCGGCTGCGGCAAGAGCACCATCGCCTATGCCATCACCCAGCTGCCGCGGCCGCCGGCCTGGGTGCGGCAGGGCGAGATCCGCTTCGACGGCGCCGACCTGTTGCGGCTGGACGAGCCGGCGCTGCAGCGGCTGCGCTGGCGCCGCATCGGCATGGTGTTCCAGAGCGCGATGAACTCGCTGAACCCGCTGCTGCGGATCGAACGCCAGTTCTTCGACGTGCTGCACCGGCACACCGGCTGCAGCCGGGCCGAGGGGCGGGCGAAGGCCGAGGCGATGCTGCGGCTGGTCGGCATCGACCCGAAGCGGGTCGGCGACTATCCGCACCAGTTCTCCGGCGGCATGCGCCAGCGGCTGGTGATCGCCATCTGCCTGGCGCTGGAGCCGGATTTGATCATCATGGACGAGCCGACCACGGCGCTCGACGTCGTGGTCCAGCGCGAGATCCTGCAGCAGATCTGCGAGCTGCAGGAACGGCTCGGCTTCTCCGTCCTGTTCATCACCCATGATCTGCATCTGATGTCGCAATTCTGCGACCGCATCGCGGTGATGCTGGGCGGCCGGATCGTCGAGCAGGGGCCGGTCGACCAGATCACCCGGGCGCCGCAGCACGACTACACCCGCAAATTGTGGGAGGCGATCCCGCGTTTGCCGACCGCAATTGGGGTGAGTGCAGCAGAAGACATCACAGCCGAAGCACTGGCGGATGCGGTGCGGGAGCGGATGCCGTCATGACCGAAGCCGCCCTGCTTGAGCTTGACGGCGTCGGCATGCGCTTCGGTGCCGGCGACCATGCGGTGACCGCGCTGCGCGACGTGTCGTTCCGCCTCCAGCCCGGGCGGGCGATCGCGTTGGTCGGCGAATCCGGCTGCGGCAAGACCACCTGCGCCCGGCTGATCGCCGGCCTGTACCGGCCGACCGAGGGCGAGGTGCGGTTCCGCGGCCGCGACGTCACCGCCCAATCCGGCCGGGTGGGGGAGCTGGCCTATCGCCGCGCGGTGCAGATGATCTTCCAGGATCCCTTCGCCTCGCTGAATCCGGTGTTCAACGTCGCCCACCACTTGGCCCGGCCGGTCCGGCTGCACGGCCATGCGACGGCGGCAAAAGCGGTCGAGGCACGGGTGGCGGAGCTGCTGCGCTGGGTCGGCCTCGACCCCGACATCGCCGCGATCAAGTTCCCGCACCAGCTCAGCGGCGGCCAGCGCCAGCGGGTGAACATCGCCCGGGCCTTGGCGGTGGAACCTGAGATCCTGGTGGCGGACGAGCCGACCTCGATGCTCGACGTCTCGATCCGGCTCGACATCCTGCGCCTGCTGGCCGAGACCAAGGCCGCGCGCGGCCTGGCCATGCTGTACATCACCCACGACATCGCCACCGCGGCGCATGTGGCGGAGGAGATCGTGGTGATGTTCGCCGGCCAGATGGTGGAATGGGGCGACGCCGCCGTGGTGACCGGCGCGCCGCAGCAC
>NZ_JBYRFX010000471.1:0-28061 GCF_057815775.1 Inquilinus sp. | reverse complement strand
TCCTTCGCCCTGCTGCGGTCGCTGCCAATCAGCATCGTCCATGCCGGCCATGACGACAGCTTCGGCAAGGCCCGGCTGGACGCCATCATCGACGCCTACATGGCCCGCTGGCGCGCCGAGGGGCTGGTCGGGGGCTGAGGGCTGCTTTGCAGGCTCTTTCCTCGAAACTGTCATGCCCGGACTTGATCCGGGCATCCAGAGTCTGTCGACATCTTCTGGATTGCCGGGTCAAGCCCGGCAATGACAGTGGGTTTTGGGTGTCGGGCACCGCGCCCGGTCTCAAGCTTGCCAACTTCATCCAGATATATTGATCGTATCTATCAAGATTGACAATATATCGCCGCCATCCGACCTCTGCTGCACCTGCGAAGAGGAGATCGAGATGACGACAGGATTGGACGGCGTCGTCGCCGCCGAGACGGTGATGAGCCTGGTCGACGGCCAGCGCGGCGTGCTGGTGGTGCGCGGCATGCCGGTCGAGGACGCGGCGCGGCGGCTGGATTTCGAAGGCGTGCTGGCGCTGCTGTGGGACGGCTTCGCCGACATCACCGAGCTGAAGCCGCGCCTGGGCGCCGCCCGGCTGCAGGCCTTCGCCGAGCTGCCGCGGCTGCTGCCGGCCGCCGCCGGGCTGCCGCCGGTCGACGGGCTGCGCACGATGATCTCCGGCCTGGCGGATGCTACGGATGGCTCGCCGCTCGGCCCGGTCGCGGCCATGCCGGTGTTCCTGGCGGCGCTGGTGCGCCAGGCCCGGGGGCTGGCGCCGGTGGCGCCCGATGCGACGGCCGGGCACGCCGCCGACCTGCTGCGCATGCTGGCCAATGCGCCGGCCGATTCCAGGCTGGTGCGGGCGCTCGACGCCTATCTCGTCACCGTGGCCGATCACGGCCTGAACGCCTCGACCTTTGCCGCCCGCGTCGTCGCCTCCACCCGGGCCGGGGCAGTGGCTTCGGTCACGGCGGCGCTGGGCGCGCTGAAGGGGCCGCTGCATGGCGGCGCACCGGGGCCGGTGCTCGACAAGCTCGACGCCATCGGCAGCGCCCAGGCGGCGCCCGGCTGGATCGAGGCGGAGCTGGCGGCCGGGCACCGGCTGATGGGCTTCGGCCACCGCATCTACCGCACCCGCGACCCGCGCGCCGACGTGCTGAAATCCGTGGTGGCCGGCCTGTCCAGCCCGCGCATCGCGCTGGCCGAGGCGGTGGAGCATGCGGCCCTGGCGGCGCTGCACCGCCACAAGCCGGACCGGCCGCTCGACATCAATGTCGAGTTCTATACGGCGCTGCTGCTCGACGCGGTCGGGCTCGACCGGTCGCTGTTCACCCCGGTCTTCGCCGTCGGCCGCGTCGCCGGCTGGACCGCGCATATTCTGGAGCAGGAGCAGACCGGCCGGCTGCTGCGGCCGGACAGCCGCTATGTCGGTCCCGAGCCCAGCCTGGCGGCCTGATCCTGGTCGGCGCCGGGCGGTGTATCCGCCGCCCGGGCTGCCGTTTCGGCATGGCGCGCCAGATCGATCAGCAGCGCCTGGTCGCGCCGCGCCTCGTCGATCGTGTTGCGCGGCGCGGCGGCGCCGGTGATGGCGGCCCAGAAGCCGGCCAGCTCGCGCTGGAACGCTTCCTCGAAATTCGGCCGGATCGTCGTCGTCTCCAGCCCCCCGGCGGCGCCGCGGCGGATCGTCAGCCGGGTCGGGTGATGGTTCAGATAAGGGGCAGGGAACACCAGCTCGACGATCTCGTCCTCGAAATACAGGGCGATGCGCTCGGTGTAGTCGGGCACGGCCGGGATCTCGACATGGGTCATGGTCCACAGCGCCCGGCCGTCGCGCAGCTGCACCGCTGCCTGGCCGCCGACACCGCCGGCGAAGATCGTCGCACCCAGCACCGGCCCGGTCGCCAGGTCCATGGCGCCGAGCAGGCCGTGCACCGCGTTGACGTCATGCACCAGGGCGGAGCAATAGGCCGAGGCGAAGCCGCGGAACACCGTCTCCTGCGGCACGAAGCCCAGCGCCGCCTCGACCTGCTCGCGGCGACGGCGGGCGGTGTCGTCGCGCAACGCCTGCGGCAGGTCGTCGGCCGCCGTCAGCCGGTGATGGCCGGTGAACGGGGCGGCGTCGGGGTCGTTCACCTCGACCGAGATGTAGCGCAGCCGTGCGCCCTTGCCGGCAACCAGGTCGACCGCCGCCTCATAGGCGGGATCGAACCGCTTCATGTAGCCGACCTGCAGCACCCGCCCGGTGCGGCGGCGGATCGCGGCCAGGGCGTCAATCTCGGCCAGGCCGTAGCACAGCGGCTTCTCGCACAGCACATGCAGCCCGGCCTTCAGCGCCAGCCCGGCCAGCTCGGCATGCCAGGGGTCGGGTGCGGCGATCACCAGCGCGTCGAGACCGAGCCCCAGCAGATCCTCCGCCCGCGGCACGGTGGCGACGCCGAAGCGGCCGGTGATCCCGGCCCGCACGGCGGGCGACGGGTCGCTCACCGCCGTCAACTCGAACAGATGGCCCAGCGCCAGCAGGTTCGGGATGTGCTCGACCTGGGCGATCAGGCCGCCGCCGGCGACACCGATCTTCAGACGGTCCGTCATCACCGTGCCTCCGTCGCCTTGCGGCGGATGTAGTTGTTGAACAGCACGGCCAGCAGGACCATCAGGCCGAGGAAGACCATGAACCAGTCGCTGTCGATGCCGGTGTAGAAGATGCCCATCTCGACGGTGCCGAACACCAGCGACCCGAACATCGCGCCGATGGCGGAGCCGTAGCCGCCGGTCAGCAGATTGCCGCCGATGACAGCGGCAATCACCGCCTCGAACTCCTTCTGGGTGCCGCGCAGCGTGTCGGCCGACCCCGATTCCAGCACCTGGATGGTGGCGAACAGGGTGGCGGCGCAGGCGGTGCCGATGAACAGCAGGATCTTCACCCGCGCCACCGGCACGCCGACGCTGCGGGCGGCCTGGGCATCGCCGCCGACCGCGAAGATCCAGTTGCCGAACCGCGTCCGGCTCAGGATCCAGGTGGCGACGGCGGTGATCGCGACCCACCACAGGATCGACATCGGCAGGCCCTGCACCATCGGCACTCCGTCCGGCCGCAGCGGCACGACGCCGATCTGGCCGAGCCAGCGGAACAGCCCGCCGGCGAATTTGCCGCCGAACAGCCACACCGTCTCGGTCTCGGTCGTGCCCTTGGTGATGTAGGGGATCTGGGTGCGGCCGGTGATGGTGCGGGTGACCGCCAGCGACAGGCCGCGCAGCACGAAATACCCGGCCAGGGTGACGATGAAGGAGGGCAGGCCGGTGCGCATCACCAGCAGGCCGTTCGCCGCCCCGACCAGCACGGCGAAGCCGAAGGCGATGACGATCGCCAGCCAGATCGGCAGGCCGAACTGCATGGTGCACAGGCCGATGACGATGCCGGCGAAGCCGACCATCGAGCCGAGCGACAGGTCGAATTCGCCGCCGATCATCAGCACCGCCACCGGCACTGCCAGGATGCCGAGCTGGGCCGACACCTGCAGGAAGTTGGTGATGCCCAGCACGCTGAACAGGCCGCTGTCGCCGGCGGTGACGGCGAAGACCAGGAAGACGAAGACGGTGGCGCCGAGGGCGCCGAGCTCGGGCCGGCGCAGGGTGCGGGCGACCGCCCGGGCCAGGCGCCGGTCGCGGAGTTCGACCCGGGATGGGGAAACGGTGCTGTCCATGCGGCGGCCCCTCGTCAGCGGATGCCCTGCTCGCTCAGCGCCTTGACCGCGCCGGCCTCGGCCTTGGTGACGAAGGACGGGCCGGTGCGGATCGGTGCCTGCGGCAGGGTGCCGTACATCGCCTTGCCGGCCAGCAGCACGACCGGCAAATAGCCCATCAGGTATTGCTGGTTGTCGATGCCAAACATCATCTTGTCGTCGGTCAGCGCGTCCAGCACCTCGGGCGAGATGTCGAAGGTGCCGAGCTTGATCCGGCCGGCATAGCCGCGCTCGTCCATCATGGTCAGCATCGGCCCGGCCAGGGTGGTGCCCAGCAGCATCATGCCGTCGGTGCCGGGGTGGGCGGTCAGGTAGCCTTCGACCCGCCTGGTGGCGTCGGTCGGGTCCAGCGTCACCGCCACCACCGTGGCCTTGCCGCCCGATTTGGCCAGCCCGTCGGCCAGGCCCTGGCAGCGCTGGTCCTGGCTGACATTGCCGACCTCGTGGTTGACGCAGACCGCGTCCTTCACCCCGGCGGTGCCCATCAGCGCCCCGGCCTTGACGCCGTTGTCGTATTCCGAGCCACCGCCGACGAACAGGTCGAGGCCCCAGGGCTGCACCTGCTCCTCGCCGGTGTCGATCACGATGACCGGGATGCCGGAGGCCTTGGCCGCCTCGATCGGGCCCTCCAGGGCGGTGGCATCGGGGATCGACACGACCAGCCCGTCGGGATGCGACGCCGTCGCCGCCTCGATCATCTGGCCCATCTTGACCACGTCGAAGGTCGCAGGGGCCTGGTAGTCGACCGTGACCTTCAGCGCGCCGGCCGCGGCCATCATGCCGTTCTTCACCACGCTCCAGTAATTGTCGTTGGCCTGGCCGTGGGTGACGAAGACGATGCGAACCTTGTCCGGCGTCTTGATCTGGGCGGCGGCCGGCGTCACCGCGGCCAGCGCTGTGGCGACGGACAGGGCCGCGACGGCGAAGACGCGCGGCAGCGTGGCGTTCGATATCCCCATCATGATCTACCCCTCTGTCTGGTTGATCGCGTTGTTCTTGCTTCTTGCCGCACCCTGCGGGGCGCGGAGATCCCGGTATCAGGGCCAGGAGGACTCGCGGCCGAGATCGCGCAGGCAGCCGCGCCGGACCGGCAGTTCGTCGATCCAGGGCGCGCTGTCCGCCGCGCGCAGCACATTGTATTCCTCGATCCGGATCCGGGCGGATCCCGGCTCGATCGCCTCGATATCGCCATGGGCGTTGGCGTGCAGCGCCATGAAGGTCACGCCCGGGCCGATCTCGCCGAACAGGGTGCGGTACCGCTCGGCCGCCGGCTGGTCCGCCTGCCACGGCGTTTCCAGCACCCGGTCGACCAGCCCCCCGCCGGCCGCCTCGATCGCCGCCGCCCGTGCCTCATACTCCGCCGCCGGCACCGCGCCGAGATTGTGGACCGGGCCGTAGCTCTCGATCCGGCGCGGGAACAGCACCGGCACGCCGTATTCGGCGCCGAGCCTGACATAGGCATCGACGAATTCCGGGGCCAGCGCCGCGCCCTGATGCGCATCGAAATGGCAGGGCACCAGGCCGGCGCCGAAGAACGCGTCGATCTGCGCCCGCATCTCCGCCTCCACCGCCTCCGGCGCGGCATGGCGGCGGGCGTCCGCCGGGCAGCGGTGCAGATAGCCGTCGTCGTCGACCAGGCCGGAGGCACGGCTGGGCCGGGTCAGCGGCCGCCAGCGGTAATGCGCCTTCTCGGCGGTGAGGGTCAGGTGGACCCCGAGCCGCAGCGACGGGTCGCGGCTGCCGGCCTCGGCGATCTCCGAGAACCACGGGCAGGGCACCATGACCGAGCCGGAATCGCAGCGCCCGAGATCGGCAAGGTCGAGGAAGGCGATGTTGGCGCCGTGGCACATCCCGACATCGTCGATGTTGATCACCACCTGGGGGCGGCGGTCGGCGACAGCGAAGGAGGCCTGGATGGTCATCAGGGCTCGACCACCAGCCCCGCCGCGGTGGCGGCGGCGCGGAGGTTGTCATAGCCCATGCGGGCATAGGTGGCGGGATGGGCCTTGGCGGGGTCCTGCTCCGCCTCCACCACCAGCCAGCCGGCATAGCCGTGCTCGGCCAGCATCGCCAGCAGCCGGGGGAAGGGGATGGCGCCGTCGCCCGGCACGGTGAAGATGCCGTCCATGACCGCGGCCATGAAGCTGGCGTCGGCGGCGCGGGCGCGCGCCAGGACAGCGGGGCGGACATCCTTGCAGTGGACATGGACGACGCGGCCAATATGGCGGGCCAGCAGGGCCACCGGGTCGCCGCCGGAAAAGGCGCAATGGCCGGTGTCGTACAGCAGGCCGACCGCGGCGCCGCTGTGGTCCATCAGGGCGCCGATCTCGGCATCAGTCTCGACGATGGTGCCCATATGATGGTGGAAGGCCATGCCGACGCCGAAATCGGCCATCCGCTCCGCCAGCTGGGTGATCTTGGCGCCATAGGCCGGCCAGTCCTCGGCCGCCAGCACCGGCCGCTGCGAGATCGGACGGAAGATGCCGTCATGCCGGCCGCGCGAGGTGTCGGCATAGACGACGCGGGTCGCGCCCAGGTCGCGCAGCAGGGTCAGATGCGGCAGGATCGCGTCGAACTCCGCCGCCACCTCGCGCTCCAGGAGGCGGCCGTCATACCAGCCCGAGACCAGCTCCAGCCCGTAGGTCTTCAGCACGGCGTCGAGGGTGGCGCTGTCGCGTGGGAACTTGCCGCCCAGCTCGGTGCCGCGGAAGCCCGCCGCGCGGGTCTCCACCAGGCAGACCTCGAGCGGCGTGTCGCCGCCGAGTTCGGGCACGTCGTCATTGGTCCAGGTGATAGGATTGATGCCGATCTTCACGCTCATGGCAGGCGCGGCTCCAGCAATGCGTTGGGCCTATTTTAGGAGCATCTGTCCTCATCACGAGAGCCAGTTCGGGCCAATTTGAAGGTGCCAGTTGGCGGGATGGAGAGCGGCCGCTATCGTAGCGGCGAGATATCAGGGAGGTTCGCGTGGAGACCGACGGCATCGCATCGGATCCGGCGTATGTCGATCCGGCGACCGGGCAGCGCCTGCCGCTGGCCACGCCGCTGTGGCGGGCCCCGTCCGGCCGGCCGCTGATGATCTCGCCGCTGCTCGGCATCACCAAAGCCGACATCGACCGCAGCCAACGCTCGCTCTGGCGCTATGCCGCCAGCCTGCCGGTGGCGGTGGCCGACCCGATCAGCCTCGGCGAAGGCTGCACCCCGCTGGTCCGGCGCCGGGTCGACGGGCTGGAGGCGCTGTTCAAGCTGGAATGGGTGATGCCGACCGGCAGCTTCAAGGATCGCGGCGCCTCGGTCATGCTGTCGGTGCTGCGCCAGCAGGGCATCCACGCGGTGCTGGAGGACAGCTCCGGCAATGGCGGCGCGGCCGTCGCCGGCTATGCCGCAGCCGGCGGCCTGCGCGCCAAGATCCTGGTGCCGGCTTCGACCCAGCCGGGCAAGACGGTGCAGATGCGCGCCTATGGCGCGGAGGTGCAACTGGTCGAAGGCCCGCGCCAGGCGACCGCCGATGAGGCGGAGCGCCAGGCCGACCGGATCTTCTACGCCAGCCACAACTGGCAGGCCTTCTTCCTGCAAGGCACCAAGACCCTGGCCATGAGCTGTGGGAGGATCTGGGCTTCCGCGCGCCCTACAACGTCATCATCCCGATGGGCGCGGGCAGCAACGTGCTGGGCTGCGACATCGGCTTCGGCGAGTTGCTGCGAAGCGGCGAGATCGATCGGCTGCCCCGGCTGTTCGGCGTGCAGCCGGAACGCTGCGCGCCGATCCATGCCAGCTTCCAGGCTGGCGTCGACGATCCGGTGCCGGTCGAAATCGGCCCGACCATCGCCGAAGGCACCGCGATCGCCCGGCCGGTGCGGTTGAAGGAGGTGCTGGCCGCCATCCGCCGCTCGGGCGGCGCGACGGTGGCGGTGCCGGAGGCGGCGATCCTGGCCGGGCTTCACCAGCTCGCCCGGGCCGGGCTGTATGTCGAGCCGACCTCGGCCTCGACCATCGCGGCGCTGAAGCAGCTGCAAGAGACCGGCGCGATCAAGCCCGGCGAGACCACGGTGCTGGTGCTGACCGGGTCGGGGCTGAAGGCGACCCAGCGGGTGGCGGAGCTGATGGGGTTGCCGCTTTGATCTGAAGCCGGGGCAGGGAGGCACCATGCGCCGCAGCGTTCCGTTCGACGCTCTGATCCTCGACCGGGTGTCGCCGGTGCCGCTGCACCGGCAGCTCTACCTGGCGCTGCGGGGGCTGATCCAGGATCGGACGCTGTCGGCCGGGTCCGCGCTGCCGTCGACCCGCGGGCTCAGCCAGGATCTCGGCATTGCCCGCAACACCGTCACCGCCGCCTATGACCAGCTGGTGACCGAAGGCTATGTCCTGTGCCGCCCGGGCGCCCGCCCGACGGTGGTCGACCTGCCCGCGGGCCCGCCGGGCGAGGCGGCGGATCCGGACCAGCAATGGCCGGTCTCGGCCCGGGGCGAATTGATGCTGCGCCAGCCGGCCCATCATGGTGCGCCGGGGCATCTCGCCTTCCACCCCGGCATGCCGGATGCCGCGAACTTCCCCTTCGCGACCTGGAGCCGCCTGCTGGCACGCCGGGCCGGCTTCGGCCGCGAAGGGCTGTTCGGCACCTATCACGTCACCGGGCATCCGGAGCTGCGGACGGCGATCGCCACCTATCTGAAGACGGCGCGCGGCGTGCGCTGCGGCCCGGAGCAGATCGTGGTCACCACGGGCGCCCAGGCGGCGCTGGACCTGCTGGCCCGGCTGCTGCTCGACCCCGGCGATGCCGTGTGGATGGAGGAGCCGGGCTATTACGGCGCGCAATCCGCCTTCGTCGCCGCCGGGGCGCGGCTGCTGCCGCTGACGGTCGGCGGCGATGGCTGGCAGCTCGACCCGCCGCAGGACCGGGATCTGCGCCTGATCTATGTCACGCCGGCCTGCCACCATCCGCTCGGCGCCACCATGCGGATGGACCAGCGGCTGCGGCTACTGGAGATCGCCGACAGCCGCAACGCCTGGGTCATCGAAGATGATTTCGACGGCAAATACCGCTTTCAGGGCCAGCCGATCCCGGCGATGCAGGGGGCCGACCGCTCCGGCCGCGTGATCTATGTCGGCACCTTCGCCAAGATCCTATTCCCGGCGCTGCGCCTGGGCTTCATGGTGCTGCCGCCGTCGCTGCCGCCTGGGATCGCGCAGGCGCTCAGCATCACCGGCCAGTTCGCGCCGCTGCTGCTGCAGGCGGCGCTGGCGGATTTCATCGGCGACGGCCACATGGCCCGCCACCTGCGCCGCATGCGCCGGATCTATGCCGGCCGCCGGGTGCTGTTCCGCGCCCTGTGCGAAGACCAGCTCGGCGCCTGGATGACGCTGCAGGCGGGCGAGGCCGGGATCCAGATGGTCGGGCTGCTGCGGGACGGGCTGGACGACCACCGGGTCGCGGTGGCGGCGCGGGCGCGCGGCGTGAACGTGTCGCCGCTGTCGATCCAGTACCGGCACGGCGCGCCGCGGCAGGGCCTGGTGCTGGGCTATGCCGGTGTCGACGAGCCGCTGACCCGGCGCTGCATGCGGCTGCTGCAGGATGCATTTCGCGAGGTCGCCGGGGCTTGAGCAACGTGCGTGCCGCGCCGCCCCGTGGCAGGCTGCTCCGATTCCACTCCTGACCGCGGATTCGATTCATGGCGAAATGGCTGGCCGGCGCCCTCGATTACATTCCGCAATGGCTCGACTTCCAGATGCGGCTGACCGAACAGCCGGGCTGCGTCGTGGCCATCGCCGAACGCGGCGAGGTCGTGCTGGAGCAGGCCTTCGGCACGGTGGCGCTCGGCGGCCGGGCGGCGCTGACGCCGCGCCATCGTTTCCGCGTCGCCTCGCATTCCAAGACCTTCACCGCCGTCGGTATTCTCAAGCTGCGGGAGGAGGGGAAGCTCGGCCTCGACGATCCCGTCGGCCACCATGTCGACGGGCTGGACCCCGCCACCGGCGCGGCGACCATCGCCCAGCTGCTGTCGCACAGCGCCGGCCTGACCCGCGACGGCATCGATGCCGGCCAATGGCAGGACCGCCGGGCGTTCCTGGACACCGCCGAACTGCGCGCCGCGCTGGCCCTGCCGCCGCCGATCGAGGCCAACACCCGGTTCAAATATTCCAACCACGGCTTCGGCCTGCTCGGCCTGGTGATCGAGGCGGTGACCGGCGAGGCCTATGGCGACTGGATCCGCCGCGCCGTGATCGAGCCGGCCGGGCTGGCGGAGACGGTGCCGGACCTGCCGTCGCCAGGGGCCGTGCCGATGGCCAGCGGCCACAGCGGCACGCTGCCGCTCGGCCGGCGCGTCGTCATTCCGGGGGATGCATCGACCCATGCGCTGGCCGCCGCCACCGGCTTCGTCAGCACCGCCGCCGATCTGGTGCGGTTCTTCGGCCAGCTCGATCCCGCGGCCAAACGCAGCGTGCTGTCGGTGGCCAGCCGGCGCGAGCTGATCCGGCCGCAATGGCGCAATCCGGACACGGAGCTGGAGCGGCATTACGGCCTGGGTACCATGAGCGGCCGGGTCGCCGGGCTCGACACCTTCGGCCATGGTGGTGCCTTCCTGGGCTTCATCAGCCGGACCCTGGTGCTGCCGGGCCACGACCTCGCCGTCTCGGTCGTCACCAACGCGGTCGACGGCATGGCCAACCCGTGGGCAGAGGGCGTGGTCCATATCCTGTCGACCCTGGCGCGGCACGGCGCGCCGACCGCCAAGGTGCAGGGCTGGGGCAGGCGGTGGTGGAGCGCCTGGGGCGTCGGCGACCTGGTGCCGGCGGGCGGCAAGGTGCTGGTCGCCACCCCGGCGCTGCAGACACCGTTCCTGGACGCCACGGAAATCACCCCGACCGGCCCGGACGAGGGTCTTATCACCAAGGCCCAGGGCTACCAGAGCCATGGCGAGGCCGTCCGCCTGGTGCGCGACCGCAAGGGCGCCGCCGCCGAGTTGCACTATGCCGGCGCCAAGCTGGTGCCCGAGGCCAAGCTGGCGGCGGAGATGAAGAAGCGCTACGGCGGATAGAGAGTCTCGGTGGCGGGGCCGCCCTGAAACGGCGGCCCCGCCATCGCGCCGTCAGGCCGTGAACACGGTGAGCATCACGAAATAGTTGGAGACCGGCCCGGGCAGGATGCCGGCGTCGCCGCACCAGAGGGCGACATTGGGCAGCTTGCTGCCGCGGGTGGCATACGCACTGTTATAGCCGCTCTCGGCCACGGCGAGCGACATGACGTAGTTGCTGGACCCCAACTGTGCGGCCAGGGCTGACTCGACGGTGGCGAAGAAGCCGTCGAGCGAGTTCGACGTGTTCCCCGCGTAGCACAGTACATCGTACAGAAAGCTGCCCGAGATCATTTCCCCCGGCTGCCTGGCAGCCAAGGACGTAGCCTGGGGCGGCTGGGCGTCGAGCTTGTTCACGCCACGAAGAATTGCCATGAAAATCCTCCACAGAAATACGAAATAACCTTTAAATATTAAGTCGGTATCAATGGAAATAGCAAGTTGAGGATCTTGATGCGGTCAGAATTTTATTGGGAAAATGCAATATAATTTGATTTCGAACAGTGTTTAATTATTGTTCCGGGTCGCTTGCGGTGTAATGCTTCTGGCAACGAGCTGGATGGCCATCGCCTCCGCCGCCTTGCCGTCGGACCCGAGAGGCCTGACGCGGCGTTTACAAAAAATAACATTTGGAGGGATGATCGGCCGGCGGCTCGCTGAGACAATGGGCCCATGGCGGGACCCAGAAAGATGATGTCGACCTCCGCAGCAACGCGTCCGGAGCCCCAGGCGCATGTGCTCCTCGTCGAAGACGATCTCGAGATCTCCCGGATGCTGCAGGGCGTTCTCTCCGAGAGCGGCTTCGCGGTCTCCGCGGTCACCGATGCGGGTGAGATGGACGCGGTGCTGCGCCTGGCCCGGGTCGACCTCGTCGTGCTCGACATCATGCTGCCGGGGGAGGACGGGCTCAGCATCTGCCGCCGCCTGCGCGCTGGCTCGGCGATCCCGATCATCATGGTGACGGCCCGCGGCGATGCGGTCGACCGGATCGTCGGGCTGGAGATCGGCGCCGACGACTACCTGCCCAAGCCGTTCGATTCCCGCGAGCTGGTGGCGCGCATCCGGGCACTGCTGCGGCGCGCCCAGGGCGGGGCCGGCGGCGGCCGGCAGCGATCGCTGGGCTTTGCCGGGTGGCGGATCGATCCGGGCTCGCGGCAGCTGCGCGATCCCGAAGGGGTCCAGGTCGCCCTGACCAGCGTCGAGTTCGACCTGCTGGCCGCCTTCTGCCGGCATCCGGGCGAACTGCTGTCGCGCGACCAGCTGATCGAGCTGACGCATAGCGGCCTGGCCAGCCCGATCCAGCGCAGCATCGACGTCCATGTCAGCCGCATCCGGCAGAAGATCGAGCCGGACCCGGACAATCCGCGCTTCATCAAGACCGTGCGCCTCGGCGGCTACATGTTCACCGTGCAGGTCGAGGTGGCCTGATGCGGATCCTGGGCCGCCTGTTCCCGCGCAGCATCGCCGTTCAGATCACGGGGATCTTCGCCGTCTCCGTGCTGCTCGGCATCGGGCTGACCAGCGCCATCCTGTTCCTGTTCTTCCGGGAGCCCGATGCACGGGACGGGGATTCGCTCTCGGCGACCGGGGTCGGCAAGGTCATCCAGATCGCCCGGACCGCCGAGACCCTGGAAGAGCTCGACAAGATCCTCGACGTCGCCCGGCGGGCCGGCTTCGGCGCCGTCCGGGTGCCGCTGACGGAGTTCACGGCCCGGTCCGCGGATGCGCCGATGCCGATCGCAACCAGCGTGATCGCGTTTCAGTTGAAGACCCTCTGGGGCATCGAGGCCCGCAGCGCCGACTTCGAATCCGGCGTCGGCAACGGCCTGATCGTGCCGCTCGACGACCGGTCCGCCCTGGTGTTCGCGGCCCCCACCCTGACCAGCCTGGGGCTGTTCATCCTTAAGCCCACCGTCCTGATCATCATCACGATGCTGGTCTTCGTCGTGTTCATGTCGGTCTATGCGGTGCACTGGATCACCGCGCCCTTGTCGGCGCTGGGACGGGCGGCGGAATCCTTCGGCCGTTCGCCTGACGACGCCCGGCTGGTCGACCGCCGCGGGCCGCGCGAGATCGGCCTGGTCGCCGACGCCCTCAACACCATGCGCACCCGCATCCGGGCACTGCTCGACGACCGCACCCGCATGCTGGCCGCGATCAGCCACGACCTGCGGACGCCGCTGACCCGGCTGCGGCTGCGGGCCGAGCGGATCGAGGAGCCGGATCTGCGGGACGGCATCCTGTACGAGGTCACGCGGATCAGCCGCATGCTCGACGAGACCCTGGACTATCTGCGCCCCGGCGTGCGCGAGGAGCCGATGTCGCGGGTCGACCTGCCGAGCCTGCTCCAGACCGTCTGCACCGATTTCGGCGATGTCGGCCACAGCATCGCCTATGACGGGCCGCCGCGCCTGACCTGGACCTGCCGCCCCAATGCCTTGGCCCGCGCCATCACCAATGTCGTGGACAATGGCGTGCAGCATGGCGCGTCGGTGCGGGTCGTGCTGCGCGTCGGCGATGGCGGGGTGGCGGAAATCGACGTGTCCGACGATGGGCCGGGCATCCCGGCACCGTTGCGGGACAAGGTGTTCGATCCGTTCTTCAAGGGCGACAGTGCCCGGTCGGCGGCGGTGCGCAGCGGCTTCGGGCTGGGCCTGTCGATCGCCCGCGACGTCATCCGCGGCCATGGCGGCGGCATCGGCCTGCTCGACCGGATGCCGCATGGGCTGACCGTGCGGATGTCGCTGCCGAACCCGGAAACAAGTCTTAACATAACTTAAAACCGGGTCATTTCTTCGGCTTCTATTCTCGCGGCTCCCATCGACCCACAGGGCAAGCCGCATGCACACGCCGTCGTCGACCCATATGTCCCCCGCACGGCGGACCCACCGCAGGACCCGGATGACGGTCCCGCGGGCCCTGGCCAGCGCCGGCCTGATCCTGGCCGCGACCAGCACCAGTGCGGGGGCCGAAACGCCCACCGGCTCGCAGCCGGGTAGCGGCAGCGACTGGAATTTCGTGCTCGGCGGCGGCGCCGTGGTGCGGCCGAGCTATGAAGGCTCCGACAAATTCACGGTGTCGCCGCTACCCTTCGTCGCCATCAATTGGCGGGACCGGGTCTTCCTCGACATGGAACGGGGTGTGGGCGTCAACGTGATCCGCACGTCGAATTTCCGGCTGGGCGCCTCCATCGGCCTCGCGCCGGGCCGGGATGAGGACGACGAGGATCATCTCAAGGGGCTGGGCGACATCGACACGGCCGCACGCGGCCATGTCTTCGGGTCCTATTCCTTCGGCATGCTGCAGTTCGGCGTTGATGTCTCCAAGGATTTCGGCGGCAGCGAAGGCGTGCTGGTCCGGCCTGATGTATCCGTGAAGGTCCCGCTGTCCGAGACCTGGAGCCTGTCATCCGGCGTTTCCGCCACCTGGGCCAATGACGACTACATGCAGACCTTCTTCGGCGTCACCCAGTCGCAGTCCCGGAAATCGGGTCTCGACCGCTTCGATGCCGAGGCCGGCTTCAAGAGCGTCGACTTCCGGGTCGGCCTCAACTGGGCGTTCTCCGAGAACTGGTTCGCCACCGCGAATGTCGGCCTGGGCGTCCTGCTCGGCGATGCGGCCGACAGCCCGATCACCGAAAGCCGGGTGCAGCCCTCGGTGGGTCTCGCGGTCGGCTACAAGTTCTGACCGGGTCCGGCCGGCATCACGGCGGATCGTCGATCAGCGCGCCGGAATAGACCACCGGCCCGGTCGGGCTGCCGGTCGGCGACCCGCCGGCCGGTTCGACGCTGACCGCCAGCGTGCCGCCGCCGAGGCCGGTGCCGCGCAGGGCGGCGGGGATGGCCAGGTGCTGCTGCGCGCTGGTATCGATCAGGCCGAGCGACCGCGGCGCCGCACCGGCCGCGACGAACCACAGCTCCAGGCTGCGATCGGCCGGGATCTCGGCCTTGACCGACCGCACCTGCACCACGCCGGACCGGGTGTCGACGCGGACGATCAGCGCCGGCAGGTCGCCGCCGCGATTGACCACCGCTACATAGCTGTCCAGGCGGCCGCCGATATCGGCCCGGGTCAGCAGGATGAACCCGGCCAGTGCTGCGGCCAGGGCTCCGGCGGCCAGGGCGCTGCCGCGCCACAGCGATCGCGACCGTCGCAGCCGCTGGTCGATGGACACCACCGAAGCCGTCTGTGGCTGGCCGATGGCCCGCTCCAGCGCGGCCCAGACCTGCGGTCCCGGTGCCACCGGCGGCACCTGTTGCGCCAGCGGCCCCAGCCGGCGCTCCCAGGCTGCGACCGCGTCCTGCAGCGCCGAGTCGGCCGCCAGCGCACGCTCGAACACGGCGCGTTCGTCCTGCGGCAGGGTGCCCAGGACGTATTCGGCGATCAGGGCCTCCTGATCCTCGGTCACTGTCCGGCTCCGTCCATGCACAGCCGCAGCGCGGCCAACCCGCGATGCAGCCAGGTCTTGATCGTGTTCACAGGCCTGTCGAACCGCGCCGCCAGCTCCTCACGGGAATAGCCCTCATAATAGGCGAGCAGCACGCAGCGGCGGTGGCTTTCTTCCAGCCCGCCCAGGCAGCGGCCCAGCTGGTGCATGGCGGCGAAGCCGGCGCCCTCATCGCGCGGGTCGGCGATCGATTCCAGCCAGTCGCCGCCATCCTCATCCGGCTCGACCAGCACCTCCCGCCGCCGCCTTGCGGTGTCGATGGCCCGGTTGCGGGCGATCGACACCACCCAGCCCAAGGGCGACCCGGCCGCGGGCGAGAAGGTCGCGGCGTTGCGCCAGATGCGGAGATAGGCGTCCTGCACCACGTCTTCGGCCATGGCGCGGTCGCGCAGGATGCGCAGGACGATGCCGAACAGCAGTGGCGACGTCCTGTCGTAGACGGCCTTGAACGCCGCCCGGTCGCCACGACCGGCCGCCTGTAACGCCGCGACAAGGCTCTCGTCATCCGCCAGCAGAATCGGCCCCTGCATCAGTCGTGCCGAAACACTACCAGCAGGCCGACGGCGGGTCGGTGTGAAACTGTTCCGTGGCGAACGTCCTCGCTCCCGATGCTGATCTGGCTGGTCAAATCGCGGCATGGCCGTGCGGTCCGGGTTGTCGCCTTTGCCGGGGGCGCCGCAGCAGCGGCGCCCCCGCGCCGATCACTTCGGCATCAGCACGGTGTCGACGACCTGGATGACGCCGTTCGACTGCAGCACATCGGGGATCGTCACCATTGCCATGCCGCCCTTGGCGTCGATGATCTCAAGCTTGCCGCCCTTTTCCTCGACGGTCAGGTCTTCGCCCTGGACGGTCTTCAGCATGGCTTTGCCCTTGCCGTCCTTGACCGCCTTCTTCAGGTCGGCGGCGGTCAGGTGGCCCGGCACGACGTGGTAGGTCAGGATCGTGGTCAGCATCTGCTTGTTCTCGGGCTTGACCAGCGTGTCGACCGTGCCGGCCGGCAGCTTGGCGAAGGCCTCGTTGGTCGGCGCGAAGACGGTGAAGGGGCCGGCGCCGTTCAGGGTGTCGACCAGGCCTGCGGCCTTGACCGCGGCGACCAGGGTGGTGTGGTCCTTCGAATTGACCGCGTTCTCGACGATGGTCTTGCTCGGGTACATCGCGGCGCCGCCGACCATCACGGAGGTTTCCGCGAAGCTCGGGCTGGCGATGGTGACCACGGTGCCGGCCGTCGCGAGGGCGATGCAGACGCTGAGCGCCATGGAGGTGCGTCGATCGATACGCATTCTGGGATCTCCCAATTCTTGATGTCGCCGAAAAGTCGGGACGGGGAGGCTCTACGGATCGCGTCGCGGGAAAGTTTCAGGAATTCGTCGCGGCATCGCGAATTCCGGCTGGGTGCCGAATGCCGCGCGGCTGATCCAGGCCGACAGCCCTGCAAGGGGGCATTCAGGTCTGCAGGCCTTGCGCCATTGCCGGGCCGCCCCGATGCGGCCGGCCATGGTCGGCCGGGCGATCTCCGCAACTGGTGATTCCTGGGGGATTGAGGGCCGGACCGCTTCTTCGACAGTCTTGCGCATGCCCTCGGGGCGGCGCCGGGCGCCGTGCCGCAGGGCAAAGCGACACCCGAAGGAGAGAACCGAATGACGTCCGACGCCGATGCCGGCCAGCGTGCCGTCCAGGGGCTGATCGACGGGCTCGGCCAGGCGTGGGCCCGGCACGACGGCCCCGCCTATGCCGCGCTGTTCGCCGATGATGCGGATCACGTCAACGCCTATGGCCTGGCGATCAAGGGCCGGGCCGAGATCGAGACCTGGCATTCGCTGGTCTTCCGGACGGTGCTGCGGGACAGCGTGGCCACCCTGATCGACACCAAGTGCCGCTTCCTTCGGCCCGATGTCGCATCGGTCGAGATCCGCTGGCAGCTGGCCGGAACCTATACCCCGCAGGGCGAACCGGTGCCGGTGCGGCGGGGCTTGAGCGCCTTCATCGCCACGGAGAAGCGCGGCGGCGGCAGGTCGGCGAGGTGCAGCACGTCGATCGACCAGCCGCCGCTGGAAGCAGCCCGGGCCCTGGCGGCGCTGTCGGCGGCCTCGCCCGCGGACTGAACCCTCGATCCCTATCGTTGCAATGTTTCAGGAGAGCTTCGTGACCCTTTTCCAAGGCACTGATGCCAACGACCACCTGCCGCCCGCCGGCGCGAACACCGCCGGCAACGACCAGATCTATGGCTATGGCGGCAACGACGTGCTCGATGGCGGCGCCGGCAACGACCTGCTGGTCGGGGGCGCCGGGGCGGACACGCTGACCGGCGGCGCGGGCATCGACACCGCCGGCTATGTCGGCGATGCCCCGGTGTCGATCAACCTGACCACCGGCCATGGCTATGGCGGCGAGGCCCAAGGGGATGTACTGACCGGCATCGAGAACGTCTCCGGCACCGGCTTCAACGACCTGCTGATCGGTTCGGCCGGCAGCAATGTCCTCAGCGGCAATGGCGGCGCCGACGTCCTGTCGGGCATGGCCGGCAACGACACGCTTAATGGCGGCGATGGCAATGACGCGCTCAATGGCGGGGACGGGGCGGACACGCTGAACGGCGGCGCCGGCGTCGACCTCATCACCTTTGGCGGCTCCGCTGCGATCAGCGTCACGATCGGCGGCATCGGCCATGGCGGCCAAGCCGAGGGCGACCATATCGGGGCCGATATCGAGAACGTCAACGGTACCCCCGGCAACGACAGCATCACCGGTTCGGCCGCCGACAATCTCCTGCGCGGGGATGCCGGCAACGACGTGCTCAATGGCCTGGCCGGTAACGACACCCTGGTCGGGGAGGCCGGCGCGGACACCCTGTCCGGCGGCGCGGGGGCGGATCACTTCGTGTTCGATGCGCTGGGCGACAGCACGCTGGCTGCGCCCGACAGGATCACTGATTTCAGCCACGCCCAAAGCGACAAGATCGACCTGCATCTGATCGACGCCAACACGGCGGCGGCCGGCGACCAGGCGTTCCACTTCATCGGCACGGCGGCCTATGGCCACCATGCCGGCGAATTGCATGAGGGCATCTCCGGCGGCGTCACCACGATCACCGGTGACGTCAATGGCGACGGCGTCGGCGATTTCGCCATCACCCTGACCGGCAGCATCACCCTCACAGCCGGCGACTTCGTTCTGTGAGCCGTGGTTCTGCTAGGAAGGAACTCCGTCGCCATCCGACCCTGGTCCGGGTGAATTTTATGACATTTTCTTAATCTGCGATCGATCGATGACGCGTCCGGCGGGAGGGTAAGTCTATTATCCCAACGGACGCGCTATCGGCCCGGCGGCGACGTGGCCCCGGCAACCAGAGTGGAACAGTGTCATGGCACTCGGATATTTCATGGTCCCGCCCGGCTACACCGGCGCGGTCCCGCCCGGCTACACCGAGGTCTTCTACACCAACGCCGCCCAGAACCTCGGCAGCTCCTTTGACGACATCGTCATAGGGAGCAACATCGGGGCAAAGTGGTTTGGCGAGGACGGCTACGACACCCTCGACTATTCCGACTATGGCCAAGGCATCAGGATCGACGAGTTTGAGGGCGCGGTCCGAGATGCCACCGGCATCATCGGCCTGATCTCGGCCATTCCGGGCCGTGGCTTCGAGGAATACCACGGCACCGCGTTCAATGACGTGCTGGTCGCGGCGGCGGGGGACGACCAGGTCCTGCGCGGCGAAGGCGGCGACGACACGCTGGTCGGCGGCATCAATGTCGAGTTGCTGGACGGCGGCACCGGCATCGACACCGCCAGCTATGTCAATTCCACGGTCGCGGTGACGGTCGACCTGCGGCTGGCCGGCGCCCAGGTCTCGGCCGGGGACGCCAATGGCGACACCCTAACCGGCATCGAGAACCTGACCGGCTCGGCCTTCGCAGATTCGCTGCACGGCGATGCCGGAAACAACGTCCTTATCGGCGGGGCCGGGGCCGATGGGCTGGTCGGCGGTGCCGGTATCGACACCGCCGACTATTCCGGGTCGCCGGCGGGGGTGACCGTCGATCTGGTGCTCGGCACCGGCCATAGTGGCGACGCCGAAGGCGACACGCTGACCGGGATCGAGAACATCACCGGCTCGGCCTTCGCCGACAAGCTGACCGGCGACGGCAACGCCAATGTCCTGCTGGGCGGAGCCGGGGACGACGTGCTGCATGGTGGCGCCGGGGCGGATACGCTGGACGGCGGTGACGGCTCGGACTTCGCCAATTACCAGGGCTCGGCGGCCGGGGTGACGGTTGATCTGCTCGGGCATACCGCTTCGGGCGGCGACGCTGCCGGCGATGTGCTGACCGACATCGAGAACCTCTACGGCTCGAGCAATGAGGACCACCTGACCGGCGACAACGGCGCCAACATTCTCGGCGGAGAACTCGGTAACGACACCCTTATCGGCAATGGCGGCAATGATATCCTCTCGGGCGAGGGCGGCGACGACCATCTCTTGGGCGGCGACGGCGCCGACCGCATCGTCGGCGGCGATGGTAACGACGCCATCGACGGCGGCAACGACAACGACTCGATCGACGCCGGCACCGGCAACGACCTCGTCTTCGGTGAGGCCGGCACCGACACCATCTATGGCGGCGCCGGCGACGACCGGCTCAGCGGTGGCGACGGCAACGATTTGCTCATTGGCGGCGCCGGGGCCGATAACCTGTCCGGCGACGGCGGCGTCAACACCGCCAGCTATGCCGGATCAGCCGCGAGCGTGACGGTCAGCCTGGCGACCGGCACCGGCCATGGCGGCGACGCCGAGGGCGACACCCTGAACGGGATCGAGAACATCTATGGTTCCGACCACAACGACGTGCTGACCGGCAATGCCGTGGCCAACACCCTGTCGGGCGGCGCCGGCGACGACATCCTCACCGGCAGTCTCGGGGCCGACCTGTTGAAGGGCAACGCTGGCAACGACACCTTCGTCTACACCTCGATCGCCGATAGCACGGTGGCGCCGGCCGGCAAGGACGTGATCGCCGACTTCTCGGCCGGCGACAAGATCGACCTCAGCGCCATCGATGCCGACGGCAATTCCGCCAATGGCGATACCGCCTTCAGCTTCGGCACCGGCGGCTTCACCGGCCATGCCGGCGAAGTCCGGATCGTGGATTTCCACAACGGCCTCCAGGGCGTCTATCTCGACGTCAATGGCGACAAGATCCCGGACGCGATCATCAACGTCATCTCCGACCACGCTTTGACCCCCAGCGACTTCGTGCTCTGACGAGCCGCGTTGCGGCTACAGCGCACGGCCAGCCAGGGCCAGCCGCGCGCCGAAGCCGATCAGCAGCGACGCGAAAGTCCAGCGCTGGATCGCCTGGGCGATCGGGTGGCGCGCCACCCAGCGGCCCAGCCCGGCGCCGGCGACGGCATAGATTGCGTCGAAGGCGAGGCCGACCACGACCAGCACGGCACCCAGCATCAGGAATTGCTGCGGCACGCTGCCCTGGTCCGGCCGGACGAATTGGGGCAGCAGCACGGAACAGAACAGCAGCGCCTTGGGGTTCAGCAGGTTGGTCAGCAGGCCGCGGCGGATGGAAAGGCCATAGGGCTGCGGCCCGGCTCCGTCCGTCGTCGCGCCGTCTGGCAGCAGCGATGGGGCCCGCAGAATGCCGATGCCGAGCCAGACGAGATAGGCCACGCCGACCAGGCGGACGATGTCGAAGGCCACCGGTGCTGCCCGCAGCAGCGCCGCCAGGCCGAAGCCGGCCAGCGCGACATGGGCGGCACGGGCAGCGGCCAGCCCTGCCGCCGTCGCCAGGGCATGGGCGCGGCCCTGCATCGCCCCGGTCCGCAGCAGCAGCACCATGTCGGGCCCCGGCACCAGATAGGCCACGGCGAGCGATCCGACAAACAGCCACAACTCGGTCATAAGACGTCTCCGACGGTTCGGGCATCAATCGGCCCGGGCCGGAGTCTAGGGCGTGTGGTCGGCGCATGTCCTTGCGATCTGTGCTACTGAAGTTGGCCATCGTGGTAGACTCTGCCAATCGAATGGCGTGGAGACAGGGTGGCATGCCAAATCTGAAATTGGACGCGATCGACCGGCGCATCCTGGCCGCGCTGCAGCGCGACGGCCGGCTGACCAATGTCCAACTGGCCGAGGAGGTCGGCCTGTCGCCATCGCCGTGCCTGCGCCGGGTGCGGCTGCTGGAGGAGGCGGGGGTGATCGGCGGCTATCACGCCCTGCTGCATCGCGGCGAGATCGGCCTCGGCCTGACCGTCTTCGTCAGCGTCAAGGTTGAGCGCCATCGCGATGCGGACGCGCAAATGTTCCGGGACGCCGTGCTGGCACTGCCCGAGCTGGTGTCTTGCCACCTGGTCTCGGGCGAGGCGGATTTCCTGCTGCAGATCGTGGTGCCGGACCTTGCCGCCTATGAACGCTTCCTGCTCGGCACCCTGCTGAAGCTGCCCGGCGTCAGCGATGTGCGCAGCAACTTCGCCATCCAGACCGTGAAGGCCCAGGGGCCGCTGCCGCTGGATCATCTGCCCCAGGCCGGATGAACCGGTCGCCGGACTCAGAGGGCTTTCGCCATCTCCGCCAGCTTGGCGATGGTGTTCATGTTGCGCGCCGTTCCGGCCGTGGCGGCGGGGATCTTCAGCCGGGACTGGGCCATGCCGTCGCCGTAATGGACATAGATCTCCCGCACCCCCAGCCGGACCTCCTCATTTGCCTGGTTGCTGATGACGTCCAGCGCATCGGCCGGCGGCGGTTCGTCCAGGAAGATCGCGACCGTGCGGTTCGGCGCCGCCTGCGGGAACGGATTGCGCGCCAAGACACCGGCGAGTTCGGCCGCGCTGCGCACCAGAACGCCCACCGGCTTGCCGGCATAGGCCCGCAGCCGCTGTTCCAGCGCCGCCTTCACCCGCGCCTCCGGCAGGTCGCTGGCGAAGACGACATTGCCGCTGGCGATATAGGTGCGGACCGCCGCGAACCCGGCCTCCTCGCACATCGCCTTGAGGTCGCCCATCGGCAGCTTGCCGGTGCCGCCGACATTGACGGCGCGCAGCAGGGCGATGAAAGCGGTCATGCCGGATCTCCGGATATCGATAGCATGGCCATCATGGTCTGAAGCGGGCCTGTGGCGTAACCCCATCTTCCCAGTCCCGTCCGGCCGTGAAAGGCTGTACCGTGCCGCTTCGGTGCAGTGGATCGGTTCAGGCGAAACGTCGAGAATGACAGACACGACCTGGCGCGGGCCGACCCTGCGATCGCTGATGCCGCTGATCGCCGGCTTCGTCCTGCTGTTCGCCTCCGCCGGCACCCTGATCTGGCTGTCCTGGCAGCAGCAGGCGCTCGCCGGCCAGGTCCGGCACGCGTTGGAGGTCGAGAGCCAGCTGAACCATGTGCAGACGCTGGTGACCGATGCGGAGACCGGGCAGCGCGGCTATCTGCTGACCGGGCGAGACGTCTATCTGCAGCCCTTCCTCGATGCCAAGAACCGGGTGCTGGGGCAGATCGACACGCTGGCGCAGCAGACGGCCGGGGACCCCGACCAGCAGGACCGGGCGGGCAATCTGCGCACCCTCGCCATCGCCAAGCTTGCCGAGCTGGAGCGGACGGTGACGCTGCGGTCCTCCGGCCACACCGACGAGGCGCTGGCGATCGTCAACGACGACAGCGGCAACCAGCTGGTCACGCAGATCCGCGCCGTGGTCGCCGACATGCAGGCGCGGGAAGAACGGCGGCTGCAATACCGATCGGACCGGGCCGAACGGGTCAACATCCTGGCCCAGGTGATGCTCGGCCTCAGCGTGCTGTTGATCCTGGGCCTGGCCTTTCTCGCCATCCGCGACGGGCGGCGGCGCCTGCTTGAACTGCAAGCGACCAACCTCCGCCTGCAAAGCGAGATCGTCGAGCGCACGGCGGCCGAAGGGCAGGTCCGGCAGTTGCAGAAGATCGAGGCGGTCGGCCAGCTCACCGGCGGCATCGCGCATGACTTCAACAACATGCTGGCGATCATCATCGGGTCGCTCGACATGGCGCGCCGGCGCCTCAGCGGCACCGAACACCCCCGGGTGCCGCAGGGCATCGACGGCGCGGTCGAAGGCGCCCAGCGGGCGGCAGCGCTGACCGCCCGGCTGCTGGCGTTTTCGCGGCGGCAGCCGTTGGACCCGAAGATCCTCGACGCCAACAAGCTGGTCGGCGGCATGTCCGAGCTGCTGCGCCGGACCATCGGCGAGCAGGTGCAGATCGAGACCGTGCTGGGTGGCGGGCTGTGGAGCGCCTATGTCGACCCGGCGCAGGTGGAGAGCGCGCTGCTCAACCTCGTGGTCAACGCCCGCGACGCGATGCCCGGCGGCGGCAAGCTGACGATCGAGACGGCCAACACCGATCTCGACGACCGCTACGCCCGGGCGCATGCCGAGGTGACGGCCGGCCAGTACGTGCAGATCTCGGTCACCGACACCGGCACCGGCATGGCGCCCGAGACCATCGAGCGGGCGTTCGAGCCGTTCTTCACCACCAAGGAGGTCGGGCGCGGCACCGGGCTGGGGCTCAGCCAAGTGTTCGGCTTCGTCAAGCAATCGGGCGGCCACATCAAGATCTATTCCGAGCCCGGCCATGGCACGACCGTCAAGCTGTACCTGCCGCGGCACCTGGGCATGGCGGCGGGCGAGGTCGCGGCCACCGGCGCAGTCGCGGATGTGCCGGCCGGGACGGATGGCGAGGTCATCCTGGTGGTGGAGGATGAGGCGGCGGTGCGCCAGATCGCGGTCGATGCGCTCGAGGAGCTCGGCTACACCGTGATCCAGGCGGACAGCCCGGCCGAAGCGCTGCGACACCTGGAACGCCAGCCGGTCTCGCTGCTGTTCACCGACATCGTGATGCCGGGAATGACGGGCCGCCAATTGGCCGACCGGGCGCGGGAAACGCTGCCGGACCTGAAGGTGCTGTACATCACCGGCTATACCCGGAACGCGGTGGTGCACAATGGCGTGATCGACCCCGGCACCCATCTGCTGCAGAAGCCGTTCACCCTGGAGCAACTGGCCGGCAAGGTCCGCCAGGTGCTGGGGCAGCCGGCTGAGTGATTGCCTGTCCGGCAGACTTGCTGCCGCTCACAGTCCCTAACAACAGATAACGGGCTAGTTCCAGGTCGCTGCTTCTAAATGTCAGTGCGAGCAAATCGATATGCCGGCGCGACCGGGATGTCGTGATTTTGCCCGTCGCCCAACGGTCAATTCGGGCGGGACCTGGCCTGGAGAGCGCGATGTCTGACACCACACGGGCAACAAGACCGGACAGCCGGACGGTGTTCGTCACGGAGCTGACGAACGGCCTGCTCGACCCATCGATCCCGATGTTGGGGCCGGTCGCGGATGGCGGGGTGATCATCGCCAACACCGCCCCCGGCTGCTGGGGGCCGATGATCACGCCGGAGATCCGCGGCGGCCATGAGGTCACGCGTCCGGTCGCCGTCGCCGGTGCCGAGATCGGCGACGCGATCGCCATCCGCATCCGGTCGCTGGTGGTGACCTCGGCGGTGACCGCGTCCGGCAACGACAAGGTGATGGCCGGCCGGTTCAACGGCGATCCGTTCTGTGCGGCGGTGTGCCCGAACTGCGGTGCGGAATGGCCGCGCACGCGGATCGAGGGCATCGGGCCGGGTGCCGTGCGCTGCGAGGCCTGCGGTGCGGACGCCACACCGTTCACCTTCGCCAATGGCTACACCATCGCGTTCGACGACGAGCGGCAGGTCGGGCTGACCGTCGGCAAGCGGGAGGCGGAGGCGATGGCGCCGGACGCGGCGCGGCTGATGGCGATCCCGGATGCCTCGATCCAGAACCCGATCCTGACCTTCGCGCCGGCGGATCTCGTCGGGGTGGCGACGCGCCTGCGACCCTTCCTCGGCCAGCTCGGCACCACGCCGTCGAAGACGATGCCGGACTCGCACAATGCCGGGGATTTCGGGGCGTTCCTCGTCGGGGCGCCGCACATCTATGCGCTGACGGCCGAGGAATTGGACCGCCACAAGACCGACGGCCATCTCGACGTGAACACCGTGCGTGAAGGCGCGGTCTTGATCTGCCCGGTCAAGGTCCCCGGGGGCGGCATCTATATGGGCGACATGCACGCCCTGCAGGGCGATGGCGAGATCGCCGGCCACACCTGCGATGTCGCCGGCACCGTCACGCTGGAGGTCCATGTCATCAAGGGCCTGGCGATCGACGGCCCGATCCTGTTCCCCTGCATGGACGATGTGCCCTATCTCGCCCGGCCCCTGAACCCGAGCGAACGCGCCAAGGCGCAGGTCCTGGCCGACAAACACCATGTGCAGATCGAGGCGGATGCGCCGGTCACCTTCATCGGCACGGGCCGCAGCCTGAACGAAGCCACCGACAATGGCCTCAAGCGCGCGGCCGAGGTGCTGGAGATGACCGTGCCGGAGGTGATGAACCGGGCCACGATGGCGGGGGCGATCGAGATCGGCCGCCATCCGGGCGTGGCACGCGTAACCTTCCGCGCCCCGCTGAAGCACCTCGATGCTCGCGGCCTCGGGTCGTTCGCACGCAGTCTTTACGACCTCTAGATCACGCCGATGGCCCGGGGCGGCTCACATCATTCGGGCTGCAATGCCCGCACAGGAGAATGCGAAATGGTTGATCTGAAGATTTCCAGGCGCTTGCTGGCCGCCTCGGCCCTGGCCGGGGCGTTGGCGATGTTGGTGCCGATGTCGGTGCAGGCCCAGACCGCAGCACCGGCGATGAAGGCAGTCGCACCCGCGGCGGTGGATGAATCGATCCGTCCGTTCCAGTTCCATGCGTCCGATGAGGCGCTGGCCGACCTGCGCGACCGGATTCTCGCGACCAAATGGCCGAGCCGCGAACTGGTGCCCGACGGGACCCAGGGCGTGCAGCTGGCGACCATGCAGAAGCTCGCCCAGTACTGGGCGACGGATTACGACTGGCACAAGGCCGAGGCGAAGCTGAACGCCCTGCCGCAATTCGTGACCAACATCGACGGCGTGGACATCCACTTCATCCATGTCCGGTCGAAGAACAAGAATGCGCTGCCGATCATCATCACGCATGGCTGGCCGGGTTCGATCATCGAGCAGCTCAAGATCATCGATCCGCTGACGAACCCGACGGCGCATGGCGGCGACGTGTCCGACTCCTTCGACGTGGTGATCCCCTCGCTGCCGGGATACGGCTTCTCCGGCAAGCCGACCGAGCTCGGCTGGGATCCGGCTCGCATTGCCCGGACCTGGACGGTGCTGATGAAGCGGCTGGGCTACACCCGCTATGTGGCGCAGGGCGGCGACTGGGGCGATGCGGTGACCGAGCAGATGGCGGTGCAGGCGGCGCCCGGGCTCCTCGGCATCCACACCAACATGCCGGGCGCGGTGCCGCCCGCGATCGAGAAGGCGCTCGAGGCTGGCGGCCCGGTGCCGGCCGGCCTCTCGGCGGACGAGCAGCGGGCCTACGGCCAGCTCGACTTCTTCTACAAGCACGGCCTCGCCTATGCCCAGGAGATGACGGCCCGGCCGCAGACGCTGTACGGGATCGAGGATTCCCCGATCGGCCTGGCGTCCTGGATGCTGGATCACGACGCGCGCAGCTATGAACTCATCGCCCGGGTGTTCGATGGCCAGAGCGAGGGGCTGACCCGCGACGATATCCTGGACAACATCACGTTGTACTGGCTGACCGATACCGCCGTGTCTTCGGCCCGGCTGTACTGGGAAAACAAGCTCGCCTTCTTCGCGCCGAAGGGGATCAAGATACCGGTCGCGGTCAGCGCGTTCCCGGACGAGCTCTACCAGGCGCCGGAGAGCTGGGTGAAACTGGCCTTCCCGAACCTGCTCACCTACAGCCGGCAGCCGAAGGGCGGGCACTTTGCCGCCTGGGAGCAGCCCGACGCCCTGACCAAGGATCTTCGGACGGCCTTCAAGCCGCTGCGCTAAACGATACCGCACGGGCGGCGGGAGTCCGCCGTCCGTGCGACAGATCGCGATCGATGCACCGGCGGGACCGGGCTACATTGCGATCCGGGTGGGCGGACCTGCACGGCCGCTCACCTCGTCGCCGATGGCGTGATGCCGGTCCGCTTGTTCCGGTGGATGCCCGGCGTGATCACCGCACAGTTTCTGCGGCGGGCCGTCGACAGGTTCAAGCTGTCGCTGATCTGGACAACGCTGCTGCTCCTCGCCGTCGCCGTGTTCGGCCCCGCGCCCGGCGGGATCATCGGTCACGCCTGCTGGGCGGCGGCGATATTGGCGATCTGCCACCTCGTGGTCCGAACGATCCAGCTGCTGCGCGCCCGCCAGTCGCGGCGCTGGTTCCCGGTCCTGTGGACCGCCGCACTGCTGGGGCGGGCCTGCTGATCAGCGCGACCTATGCCCCGTCCCCGGCCTCCGCACGGCTGCCGGCCGGGCCTGGCGCTTCGTCGCCTACCCCCCAGGCAGGCCCCGGGCGCCCGCGGATGCCGCAGACTGGGGCGCCCATCCGCTGGGCTGCACCGAAGGCGGTCAGGGCAGCGTCGTGGAGCCGTCCGTCCCAGTGTCGGTGATTCCAGGTCGGTGGACCCGGAATGGTTGCCAGCATAGTTATGGCCTATTCTCTTTGAAAACAGGAAAATTTGTTTAGTCATTATTAAGATTATGTGATTCATATGAAGTCATCATTTTAGGAATATTAGAAAAAGCGAATAGTAATTCGGATTTTTGACTCAAAATTTGTCAAATGCATTTAGCTCATGTCGGCATTTTTATATAACATTAGCAAGAAATCTTTTGATGTTTCAATCTATATTTCTAAGAAATAAAT
>NZ_JBYRFX010000470.1:0-12297 GCF_057815775.1 Inquilinus sp. | reverse complement strand
TATGTCGGCGGCCGGTCCGGCCGCGGCGCCGTGGAGGACACAGGCCGGATCGCCGGCTTCATCCACCGCAACCTGGGCGCGATCGACCGCATCGTCCCGACCTTCGACACCCACACGCCGCTGCAGATCTTCCACCAATCCTTCTGGATCGATGTCGATGGCAACCCACCAGCCCCGTTCACCCTGATCTCGGAAGACAGCCTGGTAAGCGGCGCGATGCGGCCGAGCCCGGCCGTGCTGTCGCTGCTGCCGGCCGAGGTGGCGGCAGAAGGGCTGGCCTGGATCGAGCGGCAGCTGCTGCACTATGTCCGCAGCCTGGCGCGGCAGGGGCGCAACGTCCTGATCGTGTGGCCCGACCACTGCCTGATCGGGTCCGACGGCCATGCCATGCCCGGGCTGATCCAGGAGGCCTGGCTGTTCCACGCCCTGCTGCGCAATGTGCCGACGCCGGTGATCGTCAAGGGCGAAGACCCCTGGAGCGAAAGCTATTCCGCCTTCGCCCCCGAGGTGCCCGACCGCTGGGATGGCGGCCAGCTGGTGAAGCCGCAGGACGACACGGCGCTGCTGCAATTGCTGGAGGCCGACCGGATCGTGGTCGCCGGCCAGGCCGCCAGCCACTGCGTGCGCTGGTCGGTCGACGACCTCTTGGCCCGGATGCGCGCCCTGGACCCGGCCCTGCCGCGGCGGGTCACAGTCCTGCGCGACAGCATGTCGGCCGTGGTCGGGCTGGACGCCGCAGGCCGGCCGATCCCGGAGCTGGACTTCACCGCCCAGGCCGAGGATGCCTTCGCCCGATGGGCCGATCTCGGCGTCCACATCGTCGAGTCCACCCTGCCGATGGCGGACTGGCCGCGCTGAGGGCCTAAGAGACTGTTTGGAAATGCGCTGGCGAGAGCCGGCTGGCGGTGGTTTCGAGAACCGGCGCGCAGCGGACATGATCGTCCGTGAGCACCGGAAGCGGAGAAACCGCCGTCAGACGGCCCGCCAGTAGCATTGCCAAACAAGCTCTAAGCGGCCGGCGGCGGCGCCCCGTCCCGCTGCAGGTTGCGGTATTTCGGCTTGCGTGGCGGCGGGTGATGCCAGCGCTTGTGCAGCCACAGCCACTGTTCGGGCCTAGCCCGGACCCAGGCTTCGACCCGCTGGTTGAGGGCGCGGGTCGCCGCCTCGACGTCGGCGGCGCGGTCGCCGGTGCGCGCCAGGGGCAGCGGTGCTTCGAACACCACGTCGAACCGCGCGCCGCCCCGCCGCTCGAACCGCACCGGCAGGACCTCGCAGCGGACATGATAGGCCAGCGAGACCGCGGCCGGCGAGGTCAGCGCGTCCCGGCCGAAGAAGGGCAGTTCGAGGCCACCGGTATAACGCTGGTCGACCAGCATGCCGAGCACGCCGCCATCACGCAGGATAGACAGCGCCTGCTTGGCGCCGTTGCCCTCCATGCGCTTTTCCAGCAGCCTTGTGCCGAGTGCTTCGCGGATGCGCCGCAGCCGCCCGTCGATCAGCCGGTTCTTCAGCGGCCGGTAGAAGGCGGTGAGCGACAGCCCGAGATTGGCGGCGGCGATCGGCGAGATCTCCCAATTGCCGAAATGCGCCACGGCGAAGACCACGGGCCGGCCACCCGCCCGCACCGCCTCGAGATGCTCCAGCCCGGCGACGCGAATGCGGTCCGGCGCCCGCGCCTCGCGCCGGCGCAGGGCCGCGAGGTGCGGGAATTCCGCGACGATCCGGCCGAGATTGTCCCACATGCCGATGACGATCCGGCGCCGGTCCGCCGCCGACAATTCGGGCAGCGCCAGCCGCAGATTGGCGTCGGCGCCGCGCGAAGCGCCGGTGCGCGGCCCTAGCGTGCGTGCGATCCAGCCGCCAAGGGCCGAGGCGACGCCGAGCGGCAGCAGCCGGAAGAGGCCGAACATCGCGTAGATCGGGATCGCGACCAGCAGGTCGAGCACGCGCTGATGCCGCTCCGACCGCTTCGGCCGTTGCGCCGTATCGCGGGCCGAGGAACGAGGGATCGAGAAGGTCATGGACAGCCCAGGACCGGGCGAGATCCCGATCATCGCAAACAGGAGGAATGCCTGAGCATTTGGTCGGAGCCGGCGGCCGCTCAATGAGACGTTTTGTCAGCCCCGGGCCGCCTGGTGCAACACATCGGCCACCGTGCCTTGCGGCGACAGCCCCATGACGTGATGGCTGTGCCACAGGCCGTAGAACAGCAGGCTCCAGGCGGGTTGCGGATGATCCGCCGCCTCGTCGCACAACCGGCGGACCAGGTCGGGGCTGACGAATTCGGCCAGGCCGGGCTGCCGCGGCAGCAACGCCCGCAACTCGGTCTTCCGCTCCGCCATCCAGCGCCCGACCGGGGTGTTGAAGCCCTTCTTGCGGGCCGACGCCGCCCGGTCGGGCAGCATGGCCGCCAGTTGTTCGCGCAGCAGCAGCTTGCCGCGCTTCAGCCCGACCTTGGTCCGATCGGGCAGGGAGAAGGCGAAGTCGGCCACCTTCGAATCGATGAACGGGGTGCGGCCTTCCACGCCATGGCGCATCAGGCAGCGATCCAGCTTGGCCAGCAGGGCGTTGGGCAGGGCTTCGTCGCAGTCGATCGCCTGCAGCCGCTGCAGCGGGCTGCGGCCCGCCGCCGTCTCGCGACATTCGACCGCGCCGAGGGCCGTGCGCCAGCCCTCCAGGCCCGCGATGCCGTCGAGGCCGTGAAAGATGCCGTCGGCGCGGGCGCCGCGGGAGATCCAGCGCCACGGGCGCTGGGCCCGGCGGTAACGGACATAGCCCCCGAACAGCTCATCCGCGCCCTCGCCGCACAGCATCACCTTCAGCCCGGCCGCCGCGGCCGCCTGCGCCATGCGATAGGTCGGCAGCGCCGCGGGGTCGGCGGTCGGGTCGTCGAGCGTCGCGGCGACGCTGGGCGCCATGTCCCAGAAGTCCTTCCCGGTCATCTCGACCCGCTCGCAATCGGCGCCGGCTCGCCGGGCGATGCGGATCGCCTCGCTGCTCTCATCCGACGGGTCTGCGCCGTCATAGCCGATGGTGATGGTCGGGATGGTCCGCCCGGCCGTGCGGCCGGCATAGGCGAGCAGAAGCGTGGAATCGACGCCGCCCGACAGGAACAGCCCGCACGGCACTTCCGAACTGAGATGCACGGCGACGCTGTCTTCGAGAATGCGGTCGAGCGCCGCCAGCGTGTTCGCCGGGCTGGCCACATGCCCCGCCATGACAGCCGGCAGCGCCGGCCGCCGCAGCCGCCGGACGATGCGCCCGTCCTCGACCACCAGCGTCTCGCCCGGCAGCACGCGCCGGATTGCCGGGAAGATCGTGTCCTCGCCGGTGGTGAACTTCAGCTGCATCAGCTCGGCCCTGCGGAGCGCCGTCACGCCCGCCCGCGCCAGGCCGATGCTGCGCAGTGCCTGCGGTTCGGAGGCGAAGGCGAAGGTCCCGTCGCCCTCGACATAATAGAGCGGCTTGATGCCGAACGGATCGCGGGCCAGAACGAGGCGGTGCCGCGGCCGGTCGTAGATGGCGACGGCATACATGCCGCGCAGCGCCTCGGCGAAGGCGACGCCGCGATCGGCGTAGAGATGCGCGATCGGCTCGCAATCCGACCCGGTGGCGAGACATCCCGGGGGCAGCGCCGCGCGCAGGGCCGGCGCGTTGTAGATCTCGCCATTGGCGACCAGCACGGTGCCGTCGGGGCCAAACAGCGGCTGCTGCCCATGCAGGACATCGACGATCGCGAGCCGGGTCGACACCAGCGCGACGCCGTCGGCGACAAAGCGGCCGGCGGAATCCGGGCCGCGATGGTGCAGCGCCTGTTCCAGGCCGGACAGCATCGCTGCATCCGGCACGCTGCCCGGGCGGGTCAGCAGCCCTGCGATGCCGCACATGATGCGTGTCCGATGATGAGCGGGCGGTGTTCGTGGTCGGGTACGATGCGATGCACGCATGGCAAGGCTTCCGGCACGGCCCCGGCAGGGGCCGCACCGACAGTCGGATCGGCGGTCATGGAATGGGTCCAGCAGGGGACGACGGGCGGGACCCTAGGCCCGGCGCCTCACCGCTGGTTAGTTACCGATTCGTAAGCGTGCCCCGGCGAGGCGCCGGCACCAGGCCTCAGGCCCGGCGGCGCCGACGGCCTTCGCGTTCGCCGCCGCCCTCGGACGGACGGCCGGACTGGGTCTTGATCGGCCCCAGCAGCCGTTCCACGGTCTCGACATCCGGCACCGGGCCGCGCGTGGTGCCGTTCACCGCCGCGACCATCGCCCGGATGTGCTGAGGCGTCGTGCCGCAGCAGCCGCCGATGATCCGGGCCCCGGCATCGCGGGCCAGGATGGCATAGGACGCCATGATCTCCGGCGTGCCGTCATAGACGATGGCGCCTTCGCGGTATTGCGGGATGCCGCAATTGCCCTTGGCGACGATGATGTCGTCGCCGTCGGACGCGCGCACCAGCCCGAGGATGCTGTCCAGCAGCTGGGCCGGGCCGATGCCGCAATTGGCGCCGAAGGCGCTGGGCCGGCAGGCGCAGTTGCGGCCATGGGTGATCGCCGCCTCCGGCGTCAGCCCCATCATGGTGCGGCCATTGGTGTCGAAGGTCATGGTCGAGACGATCGGCAGGCCAGCCCGCGATGCGCCTTCGATCGCCGCCTGGATCTCTTCCGCCGCGGAGATGGTCTCGATCCACAGCACGTCGACGCCGCCTTCGGCCAGCGCCTCGGCCTGCTCGGCGAAGGCGGCCACGCCCTCCTCGTAGCTGAGCACGCCGATCGGCTGGAAGATGTCGCCGGTCGGGCCCATCGAGCCGGCGACGATCACCGGCCGGTCGAACTCCTCGGCCACCGCGCGGGCGATGCGGGCGCCGGCGATGTTCAGCTCGCGCACCCGGTTCTGGGCGTTGTGCAGCGTCAGGCGCCGGGCGTTGCCGCCGAACGTGTTGGTCAGGATGATATCGGAGCCGGCCTCGGCGAAGCCGCGATGCACCACTTGCACCCGCTCCGGCTGGTCAACATTCCACAGCTCCGGGCTGTTCGCCCAGGGGCTGGAGACCGGCGACAGCCCGGTGCCCATGCCGCCATCGGCGAACAGCACCGGCCGGGCGGCGAGGAGATCGTGGAAGCGCGTGCTGGTCATGACCGGACCTTCATGGAAACCGCGGAGGAGCGCGGCAGAGCTGGAAACGCTACTGCCGGCCCGAGGGGAACTCCATCACAATATAAGCATGTCGTTATGAATCTGTATCCCACCTGCGACATTGCGAGTCGTTCGTCGCTTGCCATCGGCGGCCGCCGGGACGAGAAGCGAAGCGGTAGACTGATGCGGAGACGGGCGATGAAGGACTTTTCCCAGTTGACGGAGCGCGAGCTGCTGGCGCTGGCGATCGCGCTGGAGGAAGAGGATTCCCGGGTTTATGGCGACTTCGCCGAGGGGCTGAACGTCGATTTCCCGGCATCGGCCGCGATCTTCCGCGGCATGGGCCGGGAAGAGGATGGGCATCGCCACCGGCTGCTCGCGCTCTACAAGGACCGCTTCGGCGACCACATCCCGCTGATCAACCGCCACCATGTTCGCGGCTTCATCCGCCGGCGCCCGGTGTGGCTGACCCGGCCGCTGTCGCTCGACACCGTGCGCAAGCAGGCCGAGGCGATGGAGGTCGAGACCCGGCGCTTCTACGAACGCGCCGCCGGCCGCGCCACCGATGTCGCCGTGCGCCAGCTGCTGGGCGACCTGGCGGCGGAGGAGCGGCGGCACGAGCACATCGCCGAGCAGCTGGAGGAGAAGCACGCCCCGGCCAAGGTGCAGAAACGCGAGGGCGAGGACGAGCGGCGGCTGTTCATGCTGCAGATCGTCCAGCCGGGCCTGGCCGGGCTGATGGATGGGTCGGTCTCCACCCTGGCGCCGCTGTTCGCCGCAGCCTTCGCCACCCATGACAGCTTCGACACCTTCCTGGTCGGCCTTGCCGCCTCGATCGGCGCCGGCATCAGCATGGGCTTCGCCGAGGCGCTGTCGGACGACGGCAGCCTGACCGGGCGCGGCCGGCCGTGGCTGCGCGGCCTGGTCTGCGGCGGCATGACGGCGCTGGGCGGGCTGGGCCACACCCTGCCCTATCTGATCCCGGATTTCCGTATCGCCACCGGCATCGCGGTCGGCGTGGTGGCGGTGGAGCTGGCGGTGATCTCCTGGATTCGCCACCGCTTCATGGACACGCCGCTGCTGTCCTCCGCCTTCCAGGTGGGAGTCGGCGGCGCCCTGGTGTTCCTGACCGGGATCCTGATCGGGAGTGCGTGAGCCATATCCGGCCTATCATCGGCGCGGATTTGCATCTCACGGGCTGGCGCCCATATACTTCGTAGTTGTGAGTATTACCTCGGAGGCTGACATGGCGGACCTCCTTCCCGTCTCGATCAAGCTCGACCCCGTGCAGCGGGAAAAGCTGAAGAAGCTGGCGGAAGCGCGGGACCGCAAGCCGCACTACCTGATGCGAGAAGCCATCCAGCAATATCTCGAGCGTGAGGAAGCTCGGGAATCATTCAAGCAGGAAGCCCTCGCCTCCTGGCAGGAATACCAAGAGAACGGCCTTCACCTTACCGGGGAAGAGGTGGATCGCTGGCTTGCGACCTGGGGCACCGACGAGGAGTCGGAGGCGCCCGCTTGCCACGAATAGTCGTCACGCCAAGGGCACAGCAAGGGCTAGAACGATGCCGCCAATTTCTTATCGGGAAGAACCCGATTGCCGCTCGCCGCGCAACCGATGAAATCAGACGGCAGTTCCGGCTGCTCGCCGTGCAGCCGGAGATCGGACGGCCGGCTCCCGATGATGAGGAACACCGCGAGCTGCTGATCACCTTCGGCGATTCCGGATATGTCGCGCGGTATCGCCATCTTCAATCCGAAGACGTCGTCTTGATCCTCGCCTTCAGGCATCAGAAGGAAGCCGGCTACTAGCCGTTCAGTCGCTTGGCACGCCGCCCTCTTCCTTGCGCCGGGCGACGAAGGCGTCGAGCTCCTCGGCGATGGCCGGGTCGAGCGGCGGCGGCTCGAATTCGGCCAGGACGCGCTTGTACAGCTGGTGCGCCCGCTGGGTCGCGTCCGGCGCTCCGGCCTCCTGCCAGGCCTCGAAGTTCCGCCAGTCGGACAATAGCGGCGCGTAGAAGGCGGTCTCGTAGCGTGCCAGCGTGTGCTGGCAGCCGAAGAAATGGCCGCCGGGCCCGACCTCGCGGATCGCATCGAGGCCCAGCGTGTCGTCATCGACCACGATTGGCTTCATGAACTCGACCATGGTCTGCACCAGCTCGGCGTCGATGATCATCTTCTCGAAGCTGGCGCGCAGCCCGCCTTCGAGCCAGCCCAGGCTGTGCATGATCAGGTTGGCGTGGCCCTGTGTCGCCGCCCATAGCGACACCATGCTCTCATAGGTTGCCTGCACGTCGACCGCGTTCGAGGCGTTGGTGTTGGAGGAGCGGTAGGGCAGGTTGTAGCGCCGGGCCAGTTGGCCGCCGGCGATCGCCGCCTTGGCGTATTCCGGCGTGCCGAAGGCCGGCGCGCCCGACTTCATGTCGACATTCGAGGTGAAGCCGCCATACATCACCGGCGCACCGGGCTTGATAATCTGGATCAGGGCGATGGTCGCCAGCGCCTCGGCATTCTGCTGCGCCAGGGCGCCCGCCAGCGTCGCCGGTGCCATCGCGCCGGCCAGGGTGAAGGGGGTGACGGCGACGATCTGGCCGGCCTGCGCCATCTCGATCAGGCCTTCGATCATCGGCCCGTCGAGCCGCAGCGGCGACGAGGTGTTGACCACGGTGAACAGGCTGGGCTCGCGCTGCAGCTGGTCCCGCGTGATGCCCCGGCCGATCCGGGCGATCTCGATGCCGTCCAGCATCCGGATCCGGCCCAGCGCATAGGCGTGGAACGGCTTGTCGGACAGGGTGACGAAGGCCCGCAGGGCATCGAGATGCCGGGTTGAGGGATGCAGGTCCACCGGTTCGACGGGGTAGCCGCCGAAGACGTGCATCACATTCAGCGCCTGGCCCAGGCGCAGCAGGTTGCAATAGTCGCGATAATTGCCGACCCGCCGCCCGCCCTCGATATCAGACACGTTCGGGGCCGACCCGACCGAGGCGAAGACGATGGAACGGCCGCCGATCTGCACGCTCCGCTCCGGATTGCGGGCGTGGAAGGTGTAAGCGGACGGTGCCTTGGCCACGGCGTCCAGCACCAGTCCGCGGTCGAACCGGACGCGGCGGCTGCCCGGCGTGGTGGCGGCCCCGGCCCGGCGCAGGATCTCGATCGCCTCGTCATGCAGGAAATCCATCCCGATTTCCTCGAGGATGGTCAGCGACGTCTCGTGGATCCGCTCGATCTGCTCGGGGCGCAGGATCTCGACCGGCGGCAGCGGATTCTCGACCAGTTGCCAGGGCAGCTGGGCGAGCCCACCCGCGCCTTCGCGGCGACGGCGGGGAGTGGTGCGGCTGCGGCTCATCCTGACCTCGTTGCGACGTTGCGGTGGAACCCTGACACGGTCAAGCGGCGCGGCGCTGCTCGGATTCGCCGTGCATGGGCCTCCGCGCGACATGTAACTCTGGGCACTACCTTTGCCGCAATCCTGCTGTAGGATGCGAAGCGGTCTCAAGAGAGATGCGTTATTCCATGGAGGGTTATATGGCCCGTCAGCTGGAGCCCGGAGATCCCATTCTCCCGTTTATGGCCCCGACGGCGCAGCGCCAGGATTTCCGTTTCGATACGGTGGCCGGACGCTACATCGTGCTCAGCTTTTTTGGTTCCGCGGCCGACCCGGAGGCGGCAAAGATGCTATCGGCGATCGCCGCCGATATCGGCCCGTTCAATGACGGCCACGCCTCCTTCTTCGGCGTCACCAATGATCGCCAGGATGTCGAGCAGCAGCGGCTGCCCGAGCGCGTTCCCGGCCTGCGCCACTTCCATGATCTCGACAGCAAGATCGCGGCCGCCTACGGCGCCGACCAGCACCGCGTCAGCTACGTGCTGTCCCCCGGGCTGCGCGTGCTGGGCCGGTTCCCGTTGCAGGACGGCGCCGAGCACATCAAGGCGCTGGTCGATTTCGTCAGCCGGCTGCCGCCCCTGACCCTGCTGGGCACCGGGGTGCCGGGCGCGCCGGTGCTGACCGTGCCGCATTTGTTCGAGCCGGAGTTCTGCCGCCGCCTGATCGACTACTACAACAAGGTCGGCGGTGAGGAGAGCGGCTTCATGCAGTCGCTGCCGGACGGCCGCACGGTCGGCGCGGTCGACTATTCGCACAAGCGCCGCAAGGACGCGACGATCGAGGATGACGAGCTGCGCGTGGCCATGAAGGCGCGCATCGAGCGGCGGCTGGTGCCCGAGATCAAGAAGGTGTTCCAGTTCAACGCGACGCGGATCGAGCGCTACATCGTCGCCTGCTACGACGCCGGCGAGGGCGGCTATTTCCGGGCGCATCGCGACAACACCACCAAGGGCACCGCGCATCGCCGGTTCGCCGTCACCATCAACCTGAACGCCGACGAGTTCGAGGGCGGCGAGCTGCGCTTCCCGGAATACGACCGGCACAGCTTCCGGGCACCGACCGGCGGCGCCGTGGTGTTCTCCTGCTCGCTGCTGCATGAGGCGCTGCCGGTGACCAAGGGCACGCGCTATTGCACCCTGCCCTTCCTGTATGACGAAGAGGGCGCCAAGATCCGCGAGCAGAACCTGGCCTATTTCGCGGACGAGAACCTGCGCGGCCAGCTGGAGCGCAACCTGCTGGGCAAGGAAGCGCAGCAGGCGGGCTGACCCGGACCGGGATCGGCGGCTTCCGCTGCCGATCCCGCTATCCCCACTGGGCCATGCCCCGTGCGCGGGTGTGGCAATACAGGGCCGACGCCTGCGCATGGCTGCGCCCTGGATTGCGGCGAGCCCGTGCCGCTAGCCTCTGCGCATCGCCACGACGCCGCGTTCCGGAGAAGGCAGATGCCGCGCCTCGACACCCTGATGACCGACGATCTCCGCGCCTTCCGGCGCCAGGCGGGGGAGCGGCATGCCGCCTTCCGGGCCCGCGGCCTGAAGCTGGACAGCACTCGCGGCAAGCCGTCGGGTCCGCAGCTCGACCTGTCGAATGCCCTGCTCGACATGCTCGGCGGCGACGATTTCCGGTCCGCGGATGGCGGCGACTGCCGCAATTATCTCGGCGATGTCCGTGGCCTGCCCGAGGCCCGGGCGCTGTTCGCCCCGGTGCTGGGCGCCCCGGCGGAGCAGGTGCTGGTCGGCGGCAATTCCAGCCTGACGCTGATGCACGACCTGATTGTGTTCGCCCTGCTGCACGGCGTGCCGGGCGGCGACGCCTCCTGGTCTGCCCAGGCGCCGGTCACCTTCCTGTGCCCCGTCCCCGGCTACGATCGGCATTTCGGCATCTGCGAGGGCTTCGGCATCCGCATGATCCCGGTGCCGCTGACCGGGCACGGGCCGGACATGGATGTCGTGGAGCGGCTGGCGGCCGAGGATCCGTCGGTCAAGGGCATCTGGTGCGTGCCGAAATACAGCAACCCGACGGGCGAGACCTATTCCGACGAGACGGTGGAGCGGCTGGCGGCGATGCCCACGGCCGCCCCGGATTTCCGGCTGTTCTGGGACAACGCCTATGTCGTCCACCACCTGGCCGACGAGCCGCACCGGCTGGCGAACATCCTGGAGGCCTGCGCCCGCCACGGCCACCCCGACCGGGCCTTCATCTTCGGCTCGACCTCGAAGGTCACCTTCGCCGGCGCCGGCCTGTCGCTTTTCGCCGGCTCCACCGCGAACCTCGACTGGGCCCGCAAGCATCTCGGCCGCCAGTCGATCGGCCCGGACAAGCTGAACCAGCTGCGCCATGTCAGGCGGTTGCGCGTCGAGGCCGGCCTCGCCGCGCGGATGGGGCGGCATCGCCCGATCCTGGTGCCGAAGTTCCAGCGCGTGCAGGCGGTCTTCGCCGAGCATCTCGGCGGCACCGGCGTCGCCCGCTGGACCGAGCCGGAGGGCGGCTATTTCATCAGCCTGGATGTCCGGGACCGGACGGCGCGGCGGGTGGTGACCCTGTCGCAGGAGGCCGGCGTGGCCATGGTCGCGCCGGGCGCGACCTTCCCGTATGGCCGCGACCCGAACGACCGCAACATCCGCATCGCGCCGACCTTCCCGCCCCTGGAGGAGGTCGGTCTGGCCGCAGAAGGCGTGGCGCTGTCGGTGCTGGTCGCGGCCAGCGAGGCGATCCTGGCGGAGCGCGAGGCGGGCGGCGGCCACTGAAGAGGATCGGGCTGCGACGGAACGGGGCGCCTCATCCGTGGGGATAGGGTTTGCCCCGTGCTTTTGCCCCGCCCAGCCTATCGCTTCGCCAGCCTATCGCCACGAAGGACGACAGATGCCCTACCGTTCCCTGCTCCGGATCGCAGCCCTGGTCCTTGCCCTGGCTGGGGCTGCCCTGGCCGGGGCGGCGACCGCGCATGCACAGACGGCCGACGCCCAGGCCACCAATGCCCAGGCCCCCAATACACAGGCCCCCAATACGCAGGCCGACGACCCGCAGGCGCTGGCGGCCAAGGGTGCCGAGCTGCTGAAGGCCGGCCAGCCCGCCGATGCCTACAAGGCCTTCAACAGCGCCGCGATCGCGGCCTGGCTGCAATCGCCGATGGGCTTCCACCGGGCGCTGCTGGTGGCCGATCCGGCGAAAAGCTACGGCGCCTTCACCGAACGCGAGACCGACGTGTTCGACGGCAAGACGCCGCTGCGCTTCTATGCCGAGCCGACCGGCTTCGGCTGGACCAAGACGGGCGACATCTACAGCATCGACCTGACGATCGACTTCTCGCTCAAAGCCGCCTCCGGCCAGGATCTCGGCAGCCAGAAGGACTTCCAGACCTTCAAGATCGAGGGCCGCGACCGGGTGCGCGAGATGTTCATGAACCTGACCCTGACCCTGAACGACGCCCCCGACGGCGCCTATATCGCCACATTCACCGTCAACGACAAGGCGACGGGCAAGAGCGGATCGTTCGACGTGCCCTTCGAGATCAAGAAGAGCTGAGAGACCGTTTGTAAACGCACCTGGTGCGGCCGCCTGACGGCGGTGTCTCCGCTTCCGGCCGGGTAGAATCGACGCGTTGCCTCTCCCGCTCGCGGGAGAGGTCGGAGGCGCGAAGCGGCTCCGGGTGAGGGTTCTTCGTCGAGGCCGGACCAGCCCTCACCCGGTCTCGCTGCGCGAGCCCGACCTCTCCCGCAAGCGGGAGAGGCAAGCAAAGTCCGCCTCAGGAACGTTGTTTGTCGGCGTCGATCATCCGCTGC
>NZ_JBYRFX010000469.1:0-2832 GCF_057815775.1 Inquilinus sp. | reverse complement strand
TTCGATCTGCCGCTCAACGGCGTCCAGTCGATTGAGCCGATCCACGGCAGACACATCGCCGGCCGGTAGTTTATCCAGGTTGGCAGCCAGTTCGGCATCCCGGGCCGCGAGCCGCTGATTATCCGCGGCCAGTTCGATCGCACGCTGATTGATGATTGGCAGCGACAGCGGCTGCTCGGCCTGCAGCCGGTCGACCAGTCCGCGCGACCGTTCCAGCAGGTCTGGCGTGATGATGTGATCCACATCCACCGGGCGGCCGTTCGCGAGGTCGTCGATCGCCTTGGTCAGTGCGCTGCGGTGCGCGGCCTCGCCCTCGATCCCGGGCATCGGGTTCGTCGCGGCGATCTGCGCCTCGCTCTCGACCACGTTGCCGGCGTCGCGGACGGTGCGCGGCCAGTTGCCGGTCTTGGCACGGGTCCACAGGTTTGACAGCCCCTTGATCCCGCCGCCGAGCAGCGCGCCGCCAAATGCCGTCTCTCCGATGTTCCGCAGCGGCTCGTTTCCGGTCGTGTAGCCGGGCTGGATCCGCTCCATGCTCTGCGCGTTGATAATCTCGATGGCGGTTTGCGAGGCACCGCCGATCGCGCCCCATGCCAGCGCCGTCCCGAGGATGCCGAGCGATTCCGGGGCAGCCAGCGGGAACGCCACCATGTTGACGGGGTCGGTGACGGCCGCGCCGGCGGTGCCGAGGAGCGATCCGAACGTGCCGCCGGTGGTGCGCTCGCGGCGGTCCAGCGCTTGGCTATCGGCCAGTTGCCGCACCCCGATCTCGTCGGCGCGCCGCTGGATTTCCTCGTCGGTCAGTTCGGAGACGTCGAGCTCTGGCCTGGCGGCCTTCAGCGTGCGCACCCGGGCATTCATGTCGGCGATCGAAGCCGTCTCCGGAAGTTGCAGCGGCTCGCCGGTCTTGGCCTGGACCTCGTCCATGTAATCGGACAGCGCGCGCGACTTGCGCAGATTTCCCGAGATCGACTGGCTGACCAGCCGGCCCTTGGCAAAGGCGTCGTCGAAATTGTCCGAGAAGGTCGACGGCAGTTCGGGCGCGGAGACCCGGCCCGCGTAGCCCACGGCGTCGTCGATGTTGCTGGCGAACAGGTCAAGGCTCATCGGAGGTATGAATTTGCCATGCCGGAGGGATCGGACGGGTTTTCGGCCGCAAGCGTTTGGCTCGGCGCGATGTTTCGCAGGTCGAGGATGAACGGCCGCAGCCGGTTCGGCACGTTCGCGCCGACGTCTCGAAAGGCGTATATCGGGCGTTCCGGATCGCGCCCCAGCCGCACCAGATAGCGGCCGTCCGACAGGCTCTCCAGTTGGGCATTGTTCCTGACGTAATCGGCGGTGATGGGGGTGCCGTTCTGGGTCTGCACGCCCTGCAGGTCGCCGTCGGTCAGGCCGCCCATCTTGCCGTCGAAGCCGCGCTGGTTCATGCCGCGGATCGGGCTGATCAGGCTGCCGCCGTTGTGGGTGACCACGCCGCCGGTGACATCGGCCACCGCCCGCTGGAACAGCGCATCGCCGAACTTGCCGTCGAAGTTCGGGTTTGTCGCGGCGAGGTCAGCCACGCGCGCGACGACCGCGCCGCGCATCACGGCATAGGCGCCCTGCGGATCGGTGCGAGCGGCCAGCGTGAACGCTCCGGCCGGCATGTATTTGTCGATCGCCGCGTTGCTGTCGTCGCGGTTGCCTTCCTTCAGCGGATTGTAGGCATCCTTCAGTTTCAGCGCGCCCTGCCCGCGGATGATGCTTTCGCCAATGGCCGGGTCCATCCCGGTCATCGCGCCGGCGTAGGCCTCGACCATGCCGTCGACGCCCTTGGAACCGAGCTTCTGCAGCGTCGCTGCCCGGGTCGCGCCCGAGGTCGAGGCGACGATGTCGCCATAGATCCGGGCCTTCATGGCGGGATCGGCTGCGTCCAGCGCCGCGCGGACCTGGCCGGCCTCGGCGGTGGTCAGCGCGGGCATCGCCGCGGTCTCGAATGTCCGGGTGCCGGTGGCGGCCCATTGCGCGCGCGCTGACATGCCGGCCCGGAACGCGACGGGGTTGCCGACGTCCAGTGGCGCCGGCGGCGGCATGCCCGAGGTCTCGGCCAAAGCTGCAACGGTGTGGTTGAGCGGGTCGTCAGCCAGTGCCTTGGCGGTGCGGTCCCGGGTCTCGGTCGCGATCTCGAGCCGGCGCGCGTCGCTGGTGCTCAGACCCTCGGTCACGGCCTTTTGCTGCAACTGCGAAACAACGGCTGTTTCCTGCGGCTCTGGCGCGCGGCCGAACTGCCGGCGGAACTGATACTCGCCGGCGGCCTGCGCCACCTTCTCCAGCACCTCCGGCGTGTTCGTGGCCGACGCCGCGGTCAGCAGGTCGTTGATGCGCGCCTCGGTCGGTAGCACCGGGTTGGACTTGTCGGCCATGCCCTTGATGATGCTGTCGGCATCGTCCGCGACCCTCTTCGCGACCAGCGTGTTCGCCTTGCCGATGAAGGTGGTGTCGGCGACCGTGGTCGGCACGCTGCCGCCGGCCAGCCGCACCGCCTGCCCCACCCGATTGGAATAGCCGTGCGCTTTCGACGTGTCGTTCGGGTCGTAGCCCAGCGGCCGCTCGAAATGGATGAAGGCTGCGGCGGCCTGCTCCGGCGTGGTCGCGGCGCGGACGGCCGCACCGGCCTTGCCCTCGGTGGTCTGCAGTTCCTGGTTGATGAACTCGAGCTGGGTCTGGAAGTCGTTGACCGGCTTGCCGCGCGCTGACGCGAACTCCCGCATCGCGCTCAGCCGTTCCAGCCGGTGACCGGCGACGCCAAGCCCGGTATTGTTGTCGTGCACCGCGTTGGGGTTTAGCCCGCTT
>NZ_JBYRFX010000468.1:0-3132 GCF_057815775.1 Inquilinus sp. | reverse complement strand
GGTGCTGGACCTGCACGGCAAGGCCGACAACTTCGCCTCGCTGCTGCGCTGCTCCTGCCTGATCTACCTGCAGACGCAGAGCTGGGTCGGCCCCAGGGCGATGCACCACGCCGTGGCCGGCCCCGACGCCAGAGCCGACGTCGCGGCCTGAGGGCACGCCGGCGCTGTAAAATCGTCATCGCGAGGAGCGGAGCGACGTGGCGATCCAGCGGCTCGATCTCTGGATCGCCACGCCCCTGCGGGGCTCGCGATGACGGGTCTATAATTTCGGCTTTGGCATAAGGGGCCTTCCGGCCCCCTCCGCTCTCAGATCTCGTGCTTGCCCATCGCATCAGCGATGAAGGCGGCCTGGCGGATGGCCAGGGACACGATGGTCAGGGTCGGGTTGCAGGCGGCGCCGGTGGTGAACTGGCTGCCATCCGACACGAACAGGTTCTTGATGTCGTGCGTCTGGCCATTACCGTTGACCACGCCGTCGCGCGGCTTCTCGCTCATCCGGTTGGTGCCGAGATTGTGGGTGCTGGGATAGGGCGGCGTGCGGAACACCCGGGTCGCGCCCACCGCTTCGTAGATCGCGCTGCCCTGGCGGTAGGCGTGGTCGCGCATCGCCTGGTCGTTGGCGTGGTCGTCGTAATGCACGCTGGCCACCGGCATGCCGTTCTTGTCCTTGACCGTCGGGTCGAGCGTGATCCGGTTGGTCTCGGCCGGCATGTCCTCGCCGACGATCCACATGCCCGCCATGTTGGCGTAGTCGTCGAGCGCGCTGGTGAAGCTGCGGCCCCAGGCGCCGGGGTCGAGGAACGCGGCCAGGAAGGGCAGGCCGAGCGACAGCGTCTCCAGCTCATAGCCGCCGACGAAGCCGCGGCTGGGGTTGTTCGCCGCCTCGTCGCGCACGATGCCGGCCATGGTGGTGCCGCGATACATGTGCACCGGCTTGTCGAAGATGCCGAACACCGTGCCGGTGGTGTGGCGCATGTAGTTGCGCCCGACCTGACCGGAGCTGTTGGCGAGGCCGTCCGGGAACTGGCTGGACTGGCTGTTCAGCAGCAGCCGCGGGCTTTCGATCGAATTGCCGGCCACGGCGACCACCAGGGCCTTCTGGCGCTGGGTCTTGCCGTCGCCATCGACATAGACCACGCCGGTGACCTTGCCGGACGCGTCATGTTCGATCGTCACCACCATGCTGCTGGGCCGGACCTCGAGATTGCCGGTGGCCTCGCCCTTCGGGATCTCGGTGTACAGCGTCGACCATTTGGCGCCGGACTTGCAGCCCTGGAAGCAGAAGCCGATCTGCTGGCACGAGCCCCGGCCGTCGCGCGGCTGGCTGTTGATCGCCATCCGCCCGGTGTGCACCTCCTTGTAGCCGAGCTTCTTCGCCCCGGCCTCCAGCACCTTGTAGTTGTTGTTGCCGGGCAGGCCGGGGATGCCGTTGGTGCGGGTCACGCCCATCTTGTCCTCGGCCTTGGCGTACCAGGGCTCCATCTCCTTCAGCGTGATCGGCCAGTCCAGCAGCGTGGTGCCCGCCACCTCGCCATAGGTGGTGCGCGACCGGAACTCATGCTCGTCAAAGCGCAGCGACGCCCCGGCCCAGTGCACGGTCGAGCCGCCGACCGATTTGACGATCCAGGCCGGCAGGTTCGGGAAATCGCGCGCCACCCGCCAGTCGCCGGAGGTGGTGCGCGCGTCGGTCCAGGCCAGCTGCACGAAGCTGGCCCATTCGTCGTTGATGAAATCCTGGATCTCGTGCCGGGCGCCCGCCTCCAGGATCACGGTCTTGATCCCCTTCTGGGCGAGTTCGTTGCCGAGCGTGCCGCCGCCGGCGCCGGAGCCGATGATGACGACGAGGCTGTCGTCGTTCAGGTCGAACTGTGCCATGGCCATGTCCTCCTCACACGCCCGGCAGCCAGTCGATGTCGCCGAAGCCGCGGTGGATGTAGCCACCCTTGTCGGCCGACGACCCCTCGTAGCCGAAGATCGGCCACAGATCGTGCTGGTTGTAGAGCGACACCACCAGATCGGACCGCAGCTTCTTGAAGAACGCGGTCTGTTCGATGCCGCGCAGCAGGGCGATGCGATCCTCCTCCTGCGCCACCGCGGCATAGGCGCTGCCGTGCCGGTCCCGCGCATCCTGGTCCAGCCGGGCGATGCCGCCCTCGACCAGCTGCTTCACCGTGTCGTCCTTACCCGCCTTGTCGTCCCAGGGCGTGACGGCGGCGATGTAATAGAGATCAGACAGATGGTCGTGCGGGTAGATGTCGCGCGCCACCCGGACCAGGGTCTGCATCGTGGCCGGCTGCAGCGCCTTGGCCGTGTCGGCCCAGGCGGTGCCGATCGGCAGCCCGACCTGCATCGCCACCGCGACGGCGGGCGGCAGGATGGCGACGCCGTGCAGGAACCGGCGGCGATCGAATTGGATGCGGCGGTCGACCTCTCTCATGGAACGCTCTCCCTTGCTGGCTTTTATGCTTGCTGTCCTGGTGCGGTCAGACGAACCGGCCGCCCCGTTCGATCACCTCGATGCGGTATCCGTCCGGGTCGGAGATGAAGAAGAAGCGGGCGAGGCGTTCGCCCTGGTGCCGCATGTCGCGCACCGGGCCCGGCTCCAGCCCCGCGCCTTCCATCCGCGCATGCTCGGCATCGAGGTCGCCGACCGTGACCGCGAGATGGCCGTAGCCGTCGCCCAGCACATAGGGCTCGGTCCGGCCGTGGTTGACCGTCAGCTCGACCTCGAAGGGCGAGGCGGCGTTGCGCAGATATACCAGGGTGAAGTCGTCGAAGGCGAAGCGGCCGGCAGTCTCCAGCCCGAAGGCGCGGCGGTAGAATTCGGCCGAGCGGACTTCATCGAGCACCCGGATCATGGAATGGACGGTCTTCGCGGTCATTTCTGATCCTTCAGGAAGGCGATGATGGCCTGGCGGGTGGCGGGGTCCTTCTGCCGGTAAGGCATGATCACGCCGGGGATCAGGGCCTGCGGGTCGGTCAGCCACGCATCGAGATGCGACTCGTCCCAGGTGAAGTCCGCCTTGGCGAAGCCTGGCGAATAATGGAAGCCGGCGACGCTGCCCGGCTTGCGGCCATAAACGCCCAGCAGCAGCGGCCCCTGGCGTGGCGGGTCGGACGGGTTCAGCGTGT
>NZ_JBYRFX010000467.1:0-2048 GCF_057815775.1 Inquilinus sp. | reverse complement strand
TGCCCTGGTTCCTGCCCAACGTCGTCGCCGGCCATATGTGGGCGCTGTTGCTGGATCCGCGCCTCGGCGTGCTCAACGACATGCTGGTGCGCGTCGGCATCCTCGGCAGCTACAAGGCGTGGTTCGCGGATCCGGACACGGCGATGTTCGCCGCCATGGTCGTCGAGGTCTGGCACGGATTCCCCTTCTTCGCGCTGCTTCTGCTGGCGGCCCTGAAGGGGATCCCCAGTGACCTCTACGAGGCGGCGGCAACCGATGGCGCCGGGCTGTGGCGGCAGTTCGTCCATGTGACCTTGCCGCAGCTCAGGGTCGTGATCGTGGCGACCGTGGTCCTGCGGGTCATCAGCCTGGTGAACTCGCCCGATATCCTGCTGATCCTGACCGGCGGCGGGCCGGGCCGCTCGACCCAGGTGCTGTCGCTCTATGCCTTCCTGAAGGCGAACAAGGAATTCAACTTCGGCTACGCCAGCGCGCTGTCCGTGGTCATGTTCCTGCTGCTGATGGTGTTCAGCTACGCCTATGTGAAGCTCTCCAACGCGATGAGGGACTGATGCTTCGCAGCCGTTCCGCCCGGCGGCGGATCCATGTCCTCCTCTGCTATGCCGGGGCCTTGTCGATCGTGATCTTCGCGATGTTTCCGGTGCTCTGGGCCTTCTTGACGTCCCTCAAGCCGGAATCGGACATCGTGACCGCGACGATCCAGTACATCCCGGAAAGGGTGACGTTCGAGAACTACGTCGCGATCTGGACGCGCTCCAACGTCCCGACCCTGATCGTCAACAGCGCCGTCGTGACGCTGACGACCGTGGTGATCTGCGTCGTGTTCGGGACGCTCGCCTCCTATGCCGTCGCACGCTACCGCTTCCGTGGCCGTCGCGAACTGATGCTGTTTTACCTGGTGGTGCGGATGTTTCCGGCGGTGATGATCATCGTGCCGCTGTTCATCCTGATGCGGAGCGTCGGCCTCCTCGACAGCCGCTTTGGGCTGGCCCTGGCCTACACCACCTTCCTGCTGCCGGTCTTCATCTGGATGATGAAGGGGTTCTTCGATGCGGTGCCTTCGGAATTGGAGGACGCAGCCAGGATCGACGGGGCGTCGCGTATCGGCGCGATGCTGCGCATCGTCTTGCCTCTGGTTGCGGGGGGCCTGGTCGCCACCGCGGTCTTCGTGGCGATCGGGGCCTGGAACGAATTCCTGTTCGCGTTGGTGCTGACGACCAGCACCGGTTCGCGAACCTGGCCGGTCGGGTTGCAGCTCATGGTCGGGGAATTCCAGCTGCCCTGGGGCGCGCTTTCGGCGGGGGGCATCATCAGCATCGTGCCGGTCGTCGTGCTGTTCTCCATCGTACAGCGGGCGATGGTGCGGGGCCTGACGGCCGGAGCCGTAAAAGGCTGAATGACGTCGGAAGCCGAAATCGGCGGTCGCTCCTACTCATCTCCCCAGATCATCACGGAATGACCCGGAGAGACCTCGCGATATTGCCGTGCCGGCGCCACGTAGTCGACAGGCCGCACCGGGCTCCCGATCTCGTCATTCGCCACCGGATGCTTCTCGTGGCGGCGGGCCGGATCGGCGATCGGCACCGCCGCGAGCAGGCGCTTGGTATAGGGGTGTTGCGGATTGCCGAAGATCGCGCCGCGCGGACCGATCTCGACGATCTCGCCCAGATACATCACCGCGACGCGATGGCTGACGCGCTCCACCACCGACATGTCATGCGATATGAACAAGTAGGCCAGACCCATGCTGGCCTGCAGGTCCAGCATCAGGTTGATAACCTGCGCCTTGACCGAGACGTCGAGGGCCGAGACCGACTCGTCCGCCACGATAACACGCGGCTCCATGGCCAGCGCCCGGGCGATGCAGATGCGCTGGCTCTGGCCGCCCGAGAACTCGTGCGGGAATCGGCCGGCCATTTCGGGCTGCAGCCCGACCCGCCGCAGCAGGTCGGCGACCCTGTCGCGCGCGTCCGTGCGGTTGGCGAGCTTGTTGACCAGCAGCGGCTCGGCAATGGCGGCGCCCACATCCATGCGCGGATCGAGGGCCG
>NZ_JBYRFX010000466.1:0-5244 GCF_057815775.1 Inquilinus sp. | reverse complement strand
GCCTGGGTATGATCGCCCACCGCCACATCGGGCCGGGGGCGGCCGGTGCCGCGGCCGGCCATGGTGTCGGCGAACCAGCGGGTCCGGGCCTCGACCTCGTCTCCGGCGCCCTTGTTGCTCTTCAAGCCCGCCCCCTCATTGGGCGAAGATCTCCTCGCAGGTCCGCAGGTCGCCTTCGATCCGCGTCTTCTCCGTGCTGGGCGGCATCTTCGGCCCGGCCAGGTCCTTGATCCGGGTGCAGTAATCGGCCCAGGCGCCCATTGCCCGGTCGTCGGTGCGGATCATGTAGGGGTCGGTCGGGCCCGGCGGCGGATGCATGTCGTCATCCTTGATCTGGCTGATCGGCGGCGGCGGCCCCGGATTTTCCGGCGGCACATAGTATTCGCCGCAGCCGGCCAGCAACAGCAGGACCGGCAGGGCGATGGGGAATGATCGCTTCGACATGACGCTCTCCCGGCCCTCAGGCCGCTGCGAATTCCAGGATCTTCTGGTCGACCGCCAGGCTGTCGCCCGGCTTGGCGTGCAAGATCTCGACCACGCCGTCGCGTTCGGCACGCAGGACGTTCTCCATCTTCATCGCCTCGACCACCGCCAGCTCCTGCCCGGCACGGACCGGCTCACCGGCCGCGACCGCCAGGGACACCAGCAGGCCGGGCATCGGCGACAGCAGAAAGCGCGACATGTCGGGCGGCGCCTTGACCGGCATCAGCCCGGCCAGGTCGGCGGCGCGCGGCGTCAGCAGCACCATGTCGACCTCGCCGCCGGCATGGGTCAGGCGCAGGCCCACCGGGCGGCGATCGATCTGCGCCACCATGCGCTCGCCATCCACCCTGCCGTCGAACAGCATGCTGCCCGGCTGCCATTCGCCATGAACCACCGACAACCGGCCGTCGAGCGTGACCCGCCAGCCGCCGGTCGCCTCCTCCACCGTCGCCGGCCGGTTCTCCCGGTCGTGGCGCAGCACCCAGTCGCGCGGGCCCGGGGCGATGCCGCGCAGCGCCTGGCGGTGCAGCAGGGCGGCGCCCAGGGCGGCCAGCCGGTCGGCCGCCTCGCCCGCCGGGGCAGTGCCATGGAAGCCGTCGGGGAATTCCTCAGCGATGAATTTGGTGGTCAGCCGCCCCTCGACGAAGCGCGGATGGTGCATCAGCACCGCCAGGAACGGGATGTTGTGGTTGACGCCGCGGATCAGAAAGCCGTCGAGCGCGCTGCGGATCGACGCGATCGCCGCGTTGCGGTCGGCGCCGATGCCGATCAGCTTGGCGATCATCGGATCATAATGCATCGAGATCTCGCCACCTTCGTCGACGCCGGTGTCGACGCGGACATGCGGCCCCTCCTCCGGCGCGCGGTAGCGGGTCAGCCGGCCGATCGACGGCAGGAAGCCGCGCAGCGGATCCTCGGCATAGACCCTGGCCTCGACCGCCCAACCCGTCAGGGTCACATCCTCCTGCCGGAACGGCAGCGCCTCGCCGGCAGCGATGCGGATCATCAGCTCGACCAGGTCGAGGCCGGTCACCGCCTCGGTCACGGGGTGTTCGACCTGCAGCCGGGTGTTCATCTCCAGGAAGTAGAAGGAGCGGTCGGCGCCGACGATGAATTCGACCGTGCCGGCCGAGCGGTAGCCGACGGCCCGGGCCAGGGCGCAGGCCTCCTCGCCCATCGCCTTGCGCGTCGCCGCGTCGAGGAAGGGCGACGGCGCCTCCTCGATCACCTTCTGGTGCCGGCGCTGGATCGAGCATTCGCGCTCGCCGAGATAGACGGTGTTGCCCTGGCTGTCGGCCAGCACCTGGATCTCGATGTGCCGGGGCTGCTCGATGAACTTCTCGGCGAAGACGCGGTCGTCGCCGAAGGCGGAGCGCGCCTCATTGCGGGCGGAGCGGAAGCCCTCGCGCGCCTCGTCGTCATTCTCGGCGACGCGCATGCCCTTGCCACCGCCGCCGGCCGACGCCTTGATCATCACGGGGTAGCCGATGCGGCGGGAGACGGCGACCGCCTCCTCCTCATCCAGGATCGGCGCGAGATGGCCGGGCACGGTCGAGACGCCGGCGGCCTGGGCCAGCTTCTTCGATTCGATCTTGTCGCCCATCGCCTCGATCGCGTGGACGCCCGGGCCGATGAAGGCGATGCCGGCCGCGTCCAGCGCGGCGCAGAAGCGCGGATTCTCGGACAGAAAGCCGTAGCCGGGATGGACCGCCTGGGCGCCGGTGGCGCGGCAGGCTTCGACGATCCGATCGATCACCAGATAGGACTGGGCGGAGGGCGCGGGGCCGATCGCCACCGCCTCATCCGCCAGGCGGACGTGCAGCGCGTCGGCATCGGCTTCGGAATAGACGGCGACCGTCTTGATGCCCATGCGCCGCGCCGTCCGGATGACGCGGCAGGCGATTTCACCACGGTTGGCGATCAGGATCTTGTCGAACATCGTCCCCACTACGGCGTTCCGGCCTGACGGTGGCGGCCTGGGCAGTGTTGCGATTGTGACGCTGCCACGCGGCACCGCAACAGGAAACGGATCAGGCTCACTCCGGCGCCGGCTGCAGCACGCGGTTGGCGACCGGGGAAGACAGGATGATCGAGGAGGTGGTGGCGCCGAAGGCCGCGAGGCGCAGCAGGATCTCGTCGAGATGCTGAATCGACCGGGCCACGACCTTGAAGACATAGGCGTCTTCGCCCGCGACCTCATGGCACTCCACCACCTCGGGCACATCGCGCGCGAACGCCTCCACCGCCGGGAACTTGTCGGCACGGCAGCGCAGCCGGACGAAGGCGGACAGGCTGTAGCCCAGCCGGGCGCGGTCGATCTCGGCCCGGAAGCCCTTGACGATGCCCTGGTCCTCGAGCCGTTTTACCCGCTCGGCCACCGCCGGGGGCGACAATCCGACCAGCCGGCCCAGCTCGGCATAGCTGGCGCGGGCGTTCTCCTGCAGCGCCTGCACGAGGGTCCGCCCGATGGCATCGAGGCGAAGTTTCGTGTCCATGCCGAATCGCCCCCGTTGGTTTCGATCTCGCATTGGTTTAATCGAAGGGCCGGCGAACCTCCATTCGCGATCGCGCTGTTGCTGGATGAGGCGAGCGGCTACCAAGAGATGTCATGATCGATCCCTTCCTGTTCGCCAAGGGCGTCGCGCTCGGTATCGCCATTGCCGCGCCGGTCGGGCCAATCGGCGTCCTGTGCATCCGCCGGACGCTGATCCACGGCCCCCGCTTCGGCATCCTCACCGGCATCGGCGCCGCCTTCGCGGACGGGATGTTCGGCCTGATCGCGGCCTTCGGCATGGTGGCGCTGGGCACCTGGCTCGCCACCCTGAAGACCGGGTTGCATCTGGTCGGCGGCACCGTGCTGTTCGTCCTCGCCATCCGCACCCTGCTGCATGCCGGGCATATCGAACGGGACCCGGAGACCGGCCGGACCGAAAGCAGCGAGGTGATGGCGGTGATCAGCGCCTTCCTGCTGACGCTCAGCAATCCGATGACGATCCTGACCTTCGCCACCGCCTTCACCGCGGTCGGGCTGGCGGAGACGCTGTCCTTCGGGTCGGGCCTGATCCTGGTCGCCGGCGTGGTCCTCGGCTCCGCCTCCTGGTTCCTGACACTGAGCCTGATCGTCAGCGCCACCGGCGGGCGCCTGACGCCGCGGACGCTGTTGTGGATCGACCGGGTCGCCGGCGTGTTGCTGCTGGTGTTCGCCACCTACATGTTCCTGGCGCTCTGGCTGCGCTGGTAGCCGCTTCGCTGCGTTGTCCCGGATTGACAAGCCGCGCCGCCTTGGACGAGTGTGCCCGGCCCGACGGGGAGGCTCGAGACTCCCTTCGATGGAACATGAACGGACGCGCCCTGGTATGAAGCTTTCGATCCTCCGCGCCGGCGTGGCGCTGCTCCCGCTGTTGTTTGCCGTCCCAACGATGGCGCAGGAGACAAAGCCACCGGCACCGGCGGCGGAAGCCCCCGCGGCACCGGCCGCCCAGCCGGCGGCGCCCGCCGCCCAGGCCCAGCCGCAGGGACAGCAGGCCCCGGCACCCAAGGAATTCGCGATCGACGCCGGCGGCTGGAAGGGCGGGGCCGTTCCGAACCCGCAGAACCACCAGTTCAGCCATTGCGACATCTCGAAGCCCTATGATGGCGGCCTGACCTTGGCCTTCACCATCAACCCCGAGTACCTGTTCAACGTCGCCATCGTGAAAAAGGACTGGGGCCTGAAGGAAGGCGAGAAGGGCAAGGGCCGCATCCGCGTCGACGGCGCCTACGACAAGTCGTTCGACGCCGTTCCGGTCTCGCCCAGCGCCTATGTCGTGCCGGTCGGACAGGGCGGCGACCTGTTCCAGGCCCTGGCCAAGGGCAACAAGGCGATCGTGACCACGCCGAAGGGCGAGTTCACCTTCCCGCTCAGCGGCACCGGCGCCGGCCTGACCGCGCTGAAGAGCTGCATCGACACCGCGCGGGCAATGATCGCCCAGGCCCAGGGCGGCGCGGCGCCGGCCAACGGCCAAGCCGCCAACGGCCAGATCGACCCGCACAACCTGCTGGGCGCCCAGGGCTTCGGCATGACCGTCGGCGTGCTGCAGCAGCTGTTGAGCGCCGCCGGAATGGACAAGGTGGCAATCGCCGATCCGCGCAAGCTGCCGCGCGACCCGCTGCAGGTGAACCACGCCTGGCAGGTCGGCACCGACGGCAAGGTCGTCGGCGGTATGCACCAGGAGCCGCGCGGCGATGCGGTCGAGATCGACCAGTTCGCCAAGCGCTATCTCGAAATCATGAAGTCGGTCTGCGCCGCGGAGTGGCAGAGCACCGACCAGCCGGCCGTGATCACAGGCGACAATGCCGTCAAGCGGGCCGAGCTGGACTGCAAGATGAACGGCCAGCCGATCTTCGCCTCGCTGGTTTTCACCCTCGACGACCATTTCTACACCGTCTTCTTCCACCAGAGCCTGCAGAGCGACAAGGCCTTGGCCGAGGACGCGGCGAACAAGATCGGCAACTACATCCAGACGTTGATGACAAGCGCCGCGCAGCCGGACAGCCAGGCCGCGCCTCAGGGCGCCGCACCGGATGCCGGCCAGCAGCCGGCCCCGGCAGCAGCGGCCCCGGCCACCCCGCCGGCCGATGGCGGCCAGGCGGCCCCTGCGCCCGCGGCACCAGCCCCCGGCTCCGGCGGCTGACATCGGCGGGCCGGAATAGACACCCCGTGACGATGAGGGCGGATCCATCCCGGATCCGCCCTTGTTGTTTCAGGGAAGAACCGGCCAA
>NZ_JBYRFX010000465.1:0-7160 GCF_057815775.1 Inquilinus sp. | reverse complement strand
TTCCAGCATTTCGCACTGCTGTACTCGCGCACCGTGTTCGGCAATTTCGCCCTCCCGCTTGAGCTGGCCGGCCTGGACCGCCGCACAATCGCCCAACGGGTCGACCGGCTGCTGGAGCAGGTCGCGCTGACCGACAAGCGCGACCGCTATCCGGCCGAACTGTCCGGCGGGCAGAAGCAGCGCGTCGGCGACGCCCGCGCTTTGGCCAGCGAGCCGAATGTCCTGCTGTGCGACGAGGCGACCTCGGCGCTCGACCCCGAGACCACGGCCTCGATCCTGCAGCTGCTGGCAAAGATCAATCGCGAGCTCGGCCTCACCATCGTGCTGATCACCCATGAGATGGCGGTGATCAAGGCGATCTGCCATCGCGTCGCGGTGCTGGAACACGGCCGGGTGATCGAACAGGCGCGGGTGTTCGACCTGTTCACCCGGCCGCAGACCCCGACCTCCCGCGCCTTCGTCGCCAGCGTCACCGGTGCCGAGCTGCCGGACGATCTGGCGGCCCGGCTGTCCGACGCGCCCCTGGCCGGTGGCGAGACCGTGCTGCGGCTGGTCTTCGCCGGGGCGCAGGCCGGCACCACGGCGATCGGCCAGCTGGCCCGGCGCCTGGGCATCGACGCGGCACTGCTGCACGGCCGGGTCGACAGCGTGCAGGGCGCGCCGTTCGGCACGCTGATCGTCTCGATCCCCGGTGGGCCGGAAACGGCACGGCCGGCGATCGATTTCCTCACCTCCCTCAAGCTTTCCGTCGAGGTCCTGGGCCATGTCCCCGCAACTCTTCGCGCTGCTGGCTGACGCCGCCTGGGCGACGCTGTACATGGTCGCGGTCGCGGCCGCGATCGGCACCCTGCTGGGCGGGCCGATCGGGGTCTGGCTGGCGACCAGCGGCAAGGGCGAGCTGTTCGCGGCCCCTGCCGCCAACCGCATCGTCGGCCTGGTGGTCAACGCCACCCGCTCCACCCCCTTCATCATCCTGGTGGTGGCGATCATTCCGTTCACCCGGCTGGTGGCCGGCACCTCGATCGGCACCACCGCGGCGATCGTGCCGCTGACCATCGCCTGCGTGCCCTTCATCGCCCGGATCATCGAGGCGGCGGTGCGCGAGGTCGACCAGAGCCTCGTCGAGGCGGCCAAGGCGATGGGCGCCACGCCGCTGCAGATCGTGCGCAAGGTGCTGGTGCCCGAGGCGATGCCGGCGATCGTGCTGGGCCTGACCCTGACCGTGGTCAGCCTGATCGGCTATTCCGCCATGGTCGGCGCGGTCGGCGGCGGCGGCCTGGGTGACCTGGGCATCCGCTATGGCTACCAGCGCTTCATGCCGGAGATGATGGCCGCCGTGGTCATCGTGCTGATCCTGTTCGTCCAGGCGGTGCAGATGGCCGGCGACCGGCTGGCCCGCCGCGTCAACAAGCGCCAGCGCGCCGGATCCTGATAGAGGCCGTCAGGCGCACCGCGCCTGACGGTTCGGCCTGAGGGCCGGCCCGCGGTCGCGGGCTGGGCTTTCCAATACGCGAGGGGGATACTGATGAGCCTGAAGACCATTCTGGCCGCGGCGGCGCTTGCCCTGCTGGCCATGCCGGCGGCGGCCGAGACCATCAAGATCGGCGTCACGCCGGGGCCGCATGCCGAGATCCTGGAACAGGTGAAGCCGATCGCCCACGCCCGCGGCCTGGACATCGAGATCGTCGAGTTCACGGATTACGTGGTACCGAACGCGGCGCTGGATTCGGGCGAACTCGACGCCAACTCGTTCCAGCACGAGCCCTATCTCGTCAACGAGATCGAGAAGCGCGGCTACAAGCTGAGCAAGGTGGCCAACACCGTCACCTTCCCGATCGGCTTCTATTCCAGGAAGATCAAGGCGATCGGCGAGTTGCGCGACGGCGCCACCGTCGGCATCCCGAACGACCCGACCAATGGCGGCCGCGTGCTGTTGCTGCTGCAGAGCGCCGGGCTGATCAAGCTGGCCGACGGCACCGGGCTGAAGCCGACCGTGGCCGACATCACCGACAACCCGAAGAAGCTGGAGATCGTCGAGCTCGACGCGGCGCAGTTGCCGCGGTCGCTCGACGACACCGACATCTCGGCGATCAACACCAACTATGCGGTCGAGGCCGGGCTGGACCCGGCCAAGGATGCGATCCTGCGCGAGGCGGCGGACGGCCCCTACGTCAACATCATCGCGGTACAGACGGCGCGCAAGGACGAGCCCTGGGTGAAGATCCTGGTCGAGAGCTATCACAGCGACGCGGTGAAGCAGTTCCTGGCCACCCGCTTCAAGGGTGCCGTGATCGCCGGCTGGTAAGAGACCGCTTGTAAACGCACCTGGTGCGGCCGTCTGATGGCGGTTTCTGCGCTTCCGGTGCTCACGGACGACCATCTCCGCTGCGCGCCGGTTCTCGAAACCGCCACCAGCCGACTCACACCAGCGCATTTCCAAACGATCTCTAAGCGCACGGACCAACGACACACCGGACAGCAGAAAGGGCGCCGGACCGATGGTCAGGCGCCCTTTCCGTATGGACGCTTCAGTCGCGTGGGATGGCGTCGAGCGAGTGGCGGCCGCCGCCCGTGCCGGCGATGAACAGCAGCCCACCGAGCACGGCAAAATTGCTCATGAAGATCACGAAGTCGAATTCGAACCGGTCCGGCGGCGAGTTCCAGAAGCCATGGAAGATCACGGTCGCGACCACGGTGAAGCCGGCCAGGACCAGGGCCGCCAGCCGGGTGTGCCAGCCGAGCAGCAGCGCCGCGCCGGCGACAATCTGCAGCACCGTGGCGGTGCCGAGCAGCAGTTCCGGTGCCGGCAGGGTGTAGCTCTGCACATAGGCCATCATCGTCGCCCAGTCCGGGATCTTGGAGATGCCGGCGGCGAAGAACACCAGCGCCAGGCACAACCGGCCGGCGAGTTGAATAAGGTCGAGCCGGATCATCGTCGACTCGGTGGCGTGCGCGTCTAAGGTGGTGGTGGACATGGAAATGGGTTTCGGTCGTTCCTGGATTACGGTGGTAACTTAAGCCGATCATTGTGGCTGCGCCGTGTCCGCCATCACAGCCTGTCACAGAGAAGGGGCACCGCCGCTCCCCGGTCCTGCCACAATCGACCCTCAGTGCGGCGTTGGCCGGGGCCACCGGGCTTCTGCGTGACGCTGTCGCACCAGGCGGCCCTCCCGGGCCAGGTCGGCCAGCAGCCGGATCAGGGCGCCCTGGCGCCGCGTCCCGGTCTTGTCGAACACCATGCGCAGCTGGGTGCGCAGCGTCTCGCGGCTGAGGCGCAGCTGGTCCGCGATTTCGGTCAGCGACAGCCCGTCATGCAGCGACACCACCAGCCGCACTTCGGCCGGGCTGAGGCCGAACATCGCCGGCAGCAGCTGGTGCAGATCCCCCTGCGCCCCGCCCAGCGGCGTCAGGAACAGGGCAGCCGCAGCCAGCGGCGCGGTGATCGACGCCGGGCGGCGGGCCGGCAGCCGGCAGCCGCCGGCGATCAGCGCCCCGGCCCCGCCCGGCCCGGGCAGGAACCGGGTCAGGACGGAGTCCGGCATCGGGTCCAGCACCGCCGCCACCAGGGCCCGCAGCGCCGTCGCCTCGGCTGCATCAGGTGATTCCAGCCGGTTGCCGCGCAGCCGCAACCGGCCGCTCTCGAACAGCTGCTCCGCCGCCAGGTTGGCATGCAGGACGCGGCCATCGGCCGTCAGCAGGATCAGCGCCCGGTCGAGCCGGTCGAGCACATCCTCGGCGGCGCCGGCGCGGCTGGTCAGCGCATCAAGCCGCTGGTGCAGCGCCAGCATGCGGCGGATATGCGGCACCAGCAGGTCGAGCCGCCGCACCTCGTCCGGTGTGAACGGCCCTTCGCGGCGGGCACGGTGCACCCCGATACCGGCCAGCCCCGGCGCGAATTCCGGCTCGATCGCCCCCATGGTCCAGCGATAGCCGTTGCGGTCCAGGAAATCCCCGAGCGGCTGGCGGTCGAACCAGTCGGCGTCCACCACCTCGTGGCAGGCCTGGGCCTGCGGTGGCAGGCGGCGCCAGGCCGGCAGGCGGGGATCCTCCAACGCGTAATCCGCGACATAGTCGGCATGCGCCGCCGGGTCGTAGCCGACGGTCGCGGCGAAGGACGCCCGGCGGCGGCATAGCCCCGCGCCGGGTTCGAGCATCAGCACCTGCGCCGCTTCGCCGCCGGTCCAGTCGCGGATGTCGGCGAGCACGGGCTGCCAGGCCACCGGATCGTTCCCGGCATCGTAGATGCCGGCCACCAGTCCGCTGAGTCGTTCGAGATCTCCCACGCCGATCCTCCGTCACCGGGAATGTCGGACTTATTTTGATTAAAACCCCATCGATCTCTCCCCGGCAAGTGCCGTGCAGTATCGGGCCCTGCCGGATTCAGCCGGTCGCGGCGTTTTCCGCGACCAGGCGGTTGACCTCTGCCGCCGCCTCGATCGGCAGCATGTGGCCCTGGCCGGGGAAGAGGTGCAACGCCACGGTGCCCGGCAGGCCCCAGCCGTGATGGGCCGGCAGGATGACGTCGTTCATCCCCCATAACACCTTGATCGGCATGGTCAGTTCCCTCAGCCGGTCACGCAGCACCAGGCGCTGGGCGCCGGCGGTGAAGCATTGGTCGGCCAGGCGGCGCAGCGTCGGCCGCGTGCCGGGCGCCCGCATCGCCATCAACACCAGCTCGCCCAAAGCCGGGGTGATCGGCGACGGGTCGGCGTAGAGCGGCCGCAGCGCCGCCGCCAGGGCTTCCGGATCGTCGGCCGCCAGCAGCCGGTCGATGAAGTCCGTGTTGACCTGGGCGCCCAGGCTGCCGGGCGCGATCAGGGTCAGCGAGGCGGCACGGCCGGGCTGGGCCAAAGCCGCCAGCAGCACCACGGCGCCGCCCAGGGAATGGCCGACCAGATGGGCCCGGGCGATGCCGAGCGCGTCAAGGAAGGCCCGCAGCGCCTCGGCCAGGCCGGGCACGCCGCCCGGTCCGAGATCCTTGGACGAGCCGCCATGGCCGGGCAGGTCGAGCGCAACGACCGGCCGGCGGGCCGACAGCGGCCCCTGATTGGCGGCCCAGGTCAGCAGCTCGCCGGCGAAACCGTGCACCATAACGATCGGCGTGGCATCGCCCGTGCCCATGCGGCGGAAGCGGATCGACCGGCCATCGGCCAGGGTGACGGTCTCGGCGCGGATGCCGCCGGACAGTGCCGGATGCGGCGCGGCGCCCCCGCCCGCCAGGTCCGGGAGGCTCATTCCTTGATGCCGGCGAGGCCGAACTGCACCTTGTGGATGGCATTGGCCTGCAGCTCGCCATAGCCCGCCGCCAGGGCCGCGCGGTACAGCTCCGCCGTCAGGGCGGTGCCGGGCATCGGCACCAGGCTGGCCTTGCCGAGATCGAGCATCAGCCCGATGTCCTTGGCCATGTTCTTGAGATGGAAGGCCGGCGCGAAGTCGTTCGCCAGGGTCTTGCGTGCGGCGCCGCGGATGACGGTGGAAGAGCCGCCGAAGCGGTCCAGCACCTCGATCACCCCGTCCGGCGCCAGGCCGTTCTTGCGGGCCAGGGCCAGGCCTTCGCCCAGCGCCGCGGTCTGCGCCGCCGACAGCAGGTTGCCGATCAGCTTCATGACCGCGCCGGCCCCGTTGGGGCCGAGATGGTGGACCCCGCCGGAGATCGCCTCCAGCACCGGCCGCACCGAGTCCAGCACCACGGGGTCGCCGCCGACGATGAAGCCGATGGTGCCGTCCCAGGCCTGGCCCATGCTGCCGTAGACCGGGGCGTCGAGATAGAGGTGGCCGGCCTCGGCCGCCGCTTCGGCCAGCGCGCGCGACACCACGGGGTCGGTGGTGGTGCTGTCGACGATCACCGCGCGCTTGGCGGCATGGGCCAGGGCGCCGTCGGGGCCCAGCAGCAGCGCGCGCTGGGCGTCCGGCCCGGTGACGCAGAGCATGACCCGGTCACGGCCCGCCACCGCCGCGGCCACCGATGCGGCACGATGGTAGCCAGCATGGCCGGTGATCTCCTCGGGCAGCTCGACGGCGCTACGGTTCCAGGCGTGCACGGTGTGCCCCGCCTTCAGCAGGTTGCGGACCATGCCCCGGCCCATCAGCCCGAGCCCGAGATATGCGATGTCGGCCATGGATCCAGCTCCTCCCGTCATGACGCGGCGCGACCGGAAACCGGCCGCGCCTTCTTACATCCTACAAAGGCTGCGCCGGGAAGCCAGCCCGTTGCCGCAGGGGGGAGCCGGCCATGCCAACCCTTCACTGGGCGGTTCCGGGTAAGCCGACGGCGCCAGCACCTCCGGCCCCTCCCGCGGGGCGGGAGAGGCGAAACACTCCGACTTTTTGGTTTCGGTGGCTGGGATCGCGTCGGCGAGCCCCGATTCCCATCCCTACCTGTCATGCCCGGACTTGATCCGGGCATCCAAAGGCTGTCGACATTCTCTGGATTGCCGGGTCAAGCCCGGCAATGACAGGTGGGGGAGACCGCCGTCACCCCGTATCCGGCGGCTTTGGCCTGCGGCTGCTGCCGGCACGAAACTCGGGCGGATCCTCCGGCCAGGGCTCGTCTCCTGACCCCACGAAGCCCAACTTCTCCAGGGCCTTGTCCGCCACTTCCAGCCAGCGCTCGACCTTCGGCGGATATCCCCAGCGCCGGCACAGCGTCGCCACCGCGATCTCCGCCCGGCTGCTCTCGACCAGCTCGGCCACCTCAGGCCGCTCCAGACCCTCGCAGACTTCCCGCGCGCGGCGGGAGCCTTCATCGCCGTCGAGCGTGTCGTGGGCCGCCGCCATCATCGCCAGCTTCACCCGCAGGCTGTGATTCTGCTGCCGGTTTGCCTCCCGCCTTGCCACGGCCGTGCGCCGCTCGTCGCGTTGGCCGGCGAACTTGTCCTCCAGCAGCAGCGTCAGCCGCAGCGACTTGGTGAGCACGGCGATGCGCTGGCAGTAGTCGACGCCGGGCTGCGGCGTCTCCACCGCCTCGGTCCGGGTCGCCTCCATCACCTCCATCTGGATCTCGGCCGCCCGCGCCAGCATCCGGGCATGCCGCGCCGACCGCTCCTCCTGGGGAGCGGCCGGGGCCTCCGATGCCGGATGGGATTGCGCCTTGTCCATGGAACAAAGGATGAACAAGGTCGCTGGATAATACCACTGCGATCGTGCTTTCCGGCCCGGGC
>NZ_JBYRFX010000464.1:0-1984 GCF_057815775.1 Inquilinus sp. | reverse complement strand
ACACCGACGACGATGGTGCCGCCGAGCACCGCGTTCATGTCGGCGTTCAGCAGCGAGTTGGTGATGTACTGGCCGAGGCCCGGCCAGGCGAACACCGTCTCGGTCAGCACCGCGCCTTCCAGCAGCCCGGCATAGGACAGGGCGATGACGGTCAGCAGCGGCACCTGGATGTTGCGGAAGGCATGGCGCCAGATCACCGCCCGTTCCGACACGCCCTTGACCCGCGCCGTGGTCACGTATTCCTGGCGCAACTGGTCGAGCATGAAGGACCGCGTCATCCGGCTGATATAGGCCAGGCTGTAATAGCCGAGCAGCGCCGCCGGCAGGATCAGGTGGGACAGCGCGTTCCAGAACACGTCCCATTCGCCGGCCAGGATGGCGTCGATCGTGATCACCCCGGTGACCGGGTCGACCAGCCCGTCATAGAAGACGTCGAGCCGCCCGGGGCCGGCGACCCAGCTGAGCTTGGCATAGAACAGCAGCAGCCCGACCAGGCCGAGCCAGAAGATCGGCACGGAATAGCCGATCAGCCCGACCACACGGACCAGATGATCCGGCCATCGCCCGCGATGGACCGCCGCCATCACCCCGACCGGCACCCCCGCCAGGATGCCGATCAGCACGCCGAGCGTCGCCAGCTCCAGCGTCGCCGGGAACACCCGCTCGATATCCTCCAAGACCGGCCGCGAGGTCAGCACCGAGGTGCCGAGATCACCCGACAGCACGTCGCCGACATAGCGGCCGAACTGCTGCCACAGCGGCTTGTCGAGGCCGAGCTCCAGCCGCGCCTTCTCATAGACGTCGCGCGGCGCCCGGTCGCCGACCACGGCCAGCACCGGGTCGATCGGCACCACGCGGCCGATCAGGAAGGTGATGAGCAGCAGGCCGAAGAACGTCGTCACGACAGAGGTGACGACGCCCGCGATCCGGTGCAGCAGGCTGCCGCGGAGCCGGCGGCGCAGGCCGGGCCGCGGCGGGAGTGGCTGAAGGTTGGTCGCAGTCACGGGGTCAGGGCTTCCTGCCGGTCCAATAGAGGTTCCTGTCATAGGTCGCCGACCAGGTGAGGCCTTCGACGGTCTTGCGGCTGGCGATCACCTCGGACAGCTGGAACATGAAGGCGAAGGGCGACACGTCCATGTGCTTGCGCTGCAGGTCGGCATAGATCTGCGCCCGCTTGGCGCTGTCGGGCTCGAGCACGGCGCGCTGGGCCTCGGCCGTCAGCGCCGCATCCTGCCAGCCATTGGCCCAGGCCGTGGTTTTCGAGGCCGGGTTGTCGCCATTGTCGGTGTTGATGGCAAAGGTCCCGGCATTGGAATCCGGATCCTCATAATCGGGCCCCCAGCGGCCGATATAGACATCGTGGTTGCGGGCGCGCTGCTTGGTCAGGACCTGCCTGGCGTCGCCCGGGATCAGCTCCAGCGTCACCCCCGCCTGGGCGAAGCTGGCCTGAAGCGCCTGGGCGATGTCGATGTAGGGCGACTGGTTGATCACATCCATCGTGGTCTTGAACCCGTCCGGCAGGCCGGCCTGGGCCAGCAGCGCCTTGGCCTTGGTGACGTCGAGCCTGAACGGCTGGTCGTCGATCGCGCCCAGCATGCCCGCCGGGACCAGGGTCTGATGGACGGTGGCGAGGCCATGCATGATGGTCCCGACGATGCCGTCATAGTCGATCAGGTATTTCAGGGCCTGCCGCACCTCCGGCTTGTCGAAGGGCGGGTGCAGGACGTTGAAGCTGACATAGAAGATCGACATCTTCTGCACCGGCTCAAGCGTGATGTCGGCATTGCCCTGCAACGACTTCAGCTGGTCCGGGGTCAGGTTGCGGACGACGTCGACATCGCCCTTCTGCAGCAGCAGCAGCCGGGTCGAAGCGTCAGGGACATGGCGGATGAAGACCCGGCGGAAGCCCGGCTGGCCCTGCCAGTAGCCATCGTTCCGGTCGAGCGCCAGCAGCTCGCTGGGCTTCCAGGACGCCAGCTTGAAC
>NZ_JBYRFX010000463.1:0-3803 GCF_057815775.1 Inquilinus sp. | reverse complement strand
GGCCCATCCCGAGGTGCAGGCCGCGATCCAGGACGCGGTGCGGCGGCTGACCGCGATCGGCAAGCCGGCCGGCATCCTGACCTCGGTCGAGGCCGAGGCCCGGCGCTACATCGAATGGGGCTACCGCTTCGTCGCGGTCGGGTCCGACCTCGGCCTGCTCGCGCGCAACGCCGACGCCCTGGCTCGCAGCTACAAGAGCTGACCGGCGGGAAGCCGGCCGGGCACCATGTCGCAGACAGGCCGGGTTTTCGCCCGGCCGCGACCGTGATATCCCGGCCGGGCTGAAGGGGGAAACAGCGAATTGCGCATGAGGCGGGCACAGGGACGGACATCATGGGTCGCGCTGGTCGCTGCCTATCTGCTGTTCTTCCAGGCCGTCATCGGCGGTTTCTCCATCGGCGCCAGCGCCGCCCCCCTCGCCTTCGACCCGCTCTCCGCCCTCTGCCAGGTCGATACCGGCAGCCCTGCAGCACCCGACCGGCCGGACCAGCCCGCCGGACATGCCCATCTGCCGGATTGCTGCACCGTTGGCTGCAGCATGTTCGGTGGCCATCTGGTGCCGACCTTCGTCGCCGTGCTGCTGGTGCCGCAGCTGGCCGCGGCGCCAGAACCCGCGCCCCGGCCGGCCGCCCCCGTGGCCGCCGCGCCGCAACGGTCGCCGGCCAATCCAAGAGCTCCTCCCGCCCAGGCCTGATCTGCCCGGATTCGCGCCGCGGATCCGTGACGATTCACGACCGGCCTCCGACGCCCCGCGCCCGGATCCGGTCCTGCCTGGAGCGTTTCACCATGGTATTTTCTGCGCATGCGGCGCGCCTGACCGGCGCCGCCTTCGGTCTGGCCCTGTCGCTGCTGGCGGCCGGTCCCGCCCTGGCCCAGGACTTCAAGGCCGGTGCGATCGAAATCGTGCACCCCTGGAGCCGGGCGACGCCGGCCGGGGCCAAGGTCGCCGGCGGCTATGCCGAAATCCACAATGCCGGGACGGAGCCGGACCGGCTGGTGTCGGCCACGGCCGAGATCGCCGGCAAGGTCGAGATCCACCAGATGGCCATGACCGATGGCGTCATGACCATGCGCCTGATGCAGGACGGGATGCCGGTGCCGGCCGGTGGATCGGCCGCACTGGCGCCCGGCGGCTTCCACCTGATGCTGCTGGAGCTGAAGCGACGGCCGAAGGCGGGTGAGAGCTTCGCCGGCACCCTGACCTTCGAGAAGGCCGGCACCGTCGACGTCACCTTCTCGGTCGAAGGAATCGGCGCCGCGGGGCCGGGCGCCGGCACGGGGCAGTGAGATGGGCCGCCGCATCCTGATCCCCGTCCTGCTCGCAGTCGTCGTCATCCTGCTCGGCGCCGGCGGCTTCCTGCTGTTCTACCCGCAGGCCTCGCCGGCCCGGACCGTGGTGTCCGGCCTGGCCCCCGGTGGCCCGTTCCGGCTGACCGACCAGAACGGCGCGACGATCAGCGACACCGATCTGAAGGGCCGGCCTTTCGCCATCTTCTTCGGCTTCACCCGCTGCCCGGAGATCTGCCCGACCACGCTGTGGGAGATGACGCAGGCGCTGCAGGCGCTGGGCCCCGATGCCGACCGGCTGAAGGTGCTGTTCGTCACCGTCGACCCGGACCGGGACCGGCCGGAGATGCTGCAGCAATATTTGCAGTCCTTCGATTCGCGGATCATCGGGCTGACCGGCAGCGAGGCCGACATCACCGCCGTGGCCAAGGCCTATCGCGTCTACTGGCGCAAGGTGCCGACCGGCGACGGCGACTACACCATGGATCATTCGGCGATGATCTACCTGATGGATGCCGAAGGCCGGTTCACCGACACCATCGCCTACGGCACGCCGGGCCCCGAACGGGTCGCGGCCCTGCGCCGCCTGCTCGCCGGCGCCTGACCTTTTTCGCCTCGATTCATCCCATGCCGGCTACGGCCGGCCTTCCCGGAGATACGACCATGCTGAAATCGATCCTGCCCGCCCTGGCGCTCGCCCTGCTCGGCACCGCGCCGGCCTTCGCCCACATCACGCTGGAGACCCAGGAGGCGCCGGTCGGCGGTGCCTACAAGGCGGTGTTCCGCGTGCCGCATGGCTGCGACGGCTCCGCCACCGTCAAGATCCGGGTCCAGATCCCCGAAGGGGTGATCGCGGTCAAGCCGATGCCCAAGGCCGGTTGGACGCTGGCGACGGTGAAGGGCAAGTACGCCGAGTCCTACGACTACTACGGCACGCCGACCAGCGAGGGCGTGAAGGAGGTGGTGTGGAGCGGCGGCAACCTGCCCGACGAATTCTATGACGAGTTCGTGTTCCGCGGCTATCTCAGCGCCGGCCTGAAGCCCGACACCAAGCTGTATTTCCCGGTGATCCAGGAATGCGAGAAGGGCACCGACCGCTGGATCGAGATCCCGGCCGAGGGCAAGGATTCAGACGATTACGAGACCCCGGCACCGGGCGTCCGGCTGCTGCCGAAGAAGTAAGCCGATGGAGCGCGATCCCGCCATGCCCGGCCCAGCGAGAAGGCCCTCCACCCGGCCACGGAAAAGCTCGCTCTGGGTCGCGCTCCTCTTCGCCTTGCTTGCGGCCATGCTCGTCCCACAAGCAGCCTGGGCACATGCCTCGCTGCTGCAGGCCGAGCCGGCGGACAATGCGGTGGTGGCCGCGGCGCCGGCCGGATTCAGCCTGACCTTCAACGAGCCGGTGTCGCCGCTGGTGCTGCGGCTGATCGGGCCGGACGGCACGGCGGTGACGCTGGACCAGGTGCGGCTGGAGGATTCGACGCTGGTGGTCGTGGCGCCGCCCGGCATCGGGCCGGGCACGCATGTGCTGAGCTGGCGCGTGATCTCCGAGGACGGCCATCCCGTCGGCGGCTCCGTCATCTTCTCGGTCGGGGCTCCCGGCGCCGGGCCGCCGCCCCAGGCGGTCGAAATCGTGGACGAACCGGTCCGCGCGGCGATCTGGCTGGCGAAGATCGCCCTCTATGCCGCGCTGTTCCTCGGCGTCGGCGGCGCCGTGTATCGCGCCCTGGTCGCGCCACTGCCGCGCGGCGCCGCCCGCACCGCCATCGCCCTGATGCTGCTGGGACTGGCGGCCGCGCCGCTGTCGGTCGGGTTGCAGGGGGTGGACGCGCTCGACGTGCCGCTGTCCGGCCTGGCCCAGCGCCTGGTCTGGGCCACCGGCTGGGGCACCAGCTACGGCACCTCCGCCGCGCTGACGGCGCTGGCCCTGGCGCTCGGCTTGGCGGCGCTGGCGCTGCGGCGCGGGACGGTCTCGGCCGTGCCGGCGCTGCTGGCCCTGGCCGCGACCGGCGCGGCACTGGCCGCCAGCGGCCATGCCAGTGCCGCGGCACCGCAGACCCTGACCCGGCCGGCCGTGTTCCTGCACGCCGTCTGCATCACGATCTGGGCCGGATCGCTGCTGCCGCTGGCCCTGCAGCTGCGCGCCGGCGGACCGGGGACGGCGGTCGCGTTGCGCCGCTTCTCCGCCGTGATTCCCTTCGTCGTCACCCCGCTGGTGGCGGCGGGCCTGACCCTGGCCGTGGTCCAGCTGGACCATGTCTCGGCGCTGTGGACCACCGCCTATGGCCAGGTGTTCCTGGCCAAGCTGGCGCTGGTGCTGACTCTGTTCGGCCTGGCCGCGCTGAATCGCTGGCGCCTGACCGGCCGGGCCGAGGCGGGCGACCGCCCGGCAACACGGCACCTGGCCCGGTCGATCGCTGTCGAGACGCTGCTGGTGCTGGCGATCTTCGCCGTTGCCGCCACCTGGCGCTTCACCCCGCCGCCCCGCGCCTTGGCCGAGGCCGCGGCACGGCCGG
>NZ_JBYRFX010000462.1:0-1608 GCF_057815775.1 Inquilinus sp. | reverse complement strand
TCGATGCCCTGGAGATAGTCGCCCTCGGCGTCGCCGCCATGGGCGCTCTGGGCCCCCAGGTCGATCTGCACCCCGGATGCGCTGGCGTAGTAATCGGCGCGGTCATAGCCGTCGCCGCCGATCAGGAAGTCGCCGCCGGCCTCACCGCGCAGGATGTCGTCGCCGGCGCCGCCATCCATCCAGTCGCCGCCCTCGCCGCCTTCGAGGTTGTCGTTGCCGTCGCCGCCGATGAGGGTGTCGTTGCCGGCCAGCCCGGACAGGAAGTCGTTGCCGGCGTTGCCGACCAGCACGTTGTAGACGCTGGAGCCGACGATGTAGTCGTCGCCCTCGGTGGCATAGACATTCTCGATGTCGGCGTAGACGGTGTCGCCATCGGCCTCGCCGCCATGGCTGGAACCGCCGATGACGATTTCGACCGCGGCGCCGCTGTAGAAGATCGAATCCTGGCCGTCGCCGCCATGCAACTGGTCGCCGCCGGCACCGCCAGTCAGGTCGTCGTCGCCGCTGTCGCCCCACAGGGCATCGTCGCCGGCGCCGCCGAACAGTGAGTCGTTGCCGGCGACCCCGAGCAGCACATCGCTGCCGCCTTCGCCATACAGTTCGTCACCATCGATGCTGCCCTGGGTGACGTCGTTCGCGTCGCTGCTGTGCCAGACGGTCATGGGGTGCTCCGGGAAAAACAGGCTTCTGGGTCAGGGGATGCCGGCGCGCGGGCCGGTCAGGCCAGGGGCTTCCAGGTCTCGAACACCTGTTCGCGGGCGATCTTGCCGTCGCGCATGTGGAACACATGCAGCAGCCGGATCTCGACCCGGTCGCCGATGGCGAAGGACGGGGCGGCGAAGCCGCCGGCCATCAGCCGGCAGCGGACCAGGCAATCGTCGACCACCCGGTCCGCGGTGGCGAAGCGGTCCAGCGGCACGATCTCGACATCGGCGATCGACGCGAAGATGCGTTCGTAATTCGCCTGGATCGCCGCCTTGTCGGTCAGCACCGTGCCGGCGGCGAGAACCTCCATCACGATATCGTCGGTGTAGAGGTCCATCACCGACGCCGGGTCCTGGGCTTCGCCGCGGATATGGGCGTCGACGGTGGCAAGGTTGATGGCAATCGCATCGACAGGCATTCGGGTCACTCTTCGATCAGGCGCATGGCGCCGGGCTTCCGCGGTCCGTCGGACCGATGATGGGGACACCTGCCCTGTTCCATGGCGTTGATCGTGATGCGTCCTGCCGCAAAGCCGCTGGCGGCTGCCGGGTTTTCCGGTGGGTCACGTTGGGCCGCAGTGTCCCGAAATGACCGGACCGGCTCAATCCCTGAAGATTAGGGGAGGGCCCTGAAGATCAGGGGGAGGACCCAGGACCGGAAGACGGTGGGAATCAGCCCTCGAGCAGGCCGAGCACCAGCGCCATGGCCACCGCCTCGCTGCGGCTGGTCGCCTGCAGCTTGCGCATCGCCGCGTCGACATGCTCGTTGACCGCCTGGGCCGGCAGCGCGAGCTGGCGGGCGATGTCGCTGCTGGAGGCACCGCGGGCGATCAGGGCCAGGCAGTCGCGCTCGCGCCAGGTCAGGTCGGTCTTGGTCTGCAGCAGGCCGATGGCCGTGCGCCGC
>NZ_JBYRFX010000461.1:0-4558 GCF_057815775.1 Inquilinus sp. | reverse complement strand
CCATTTCCGGAGGTTGACATGACATTGTTCCCGGCCGCCGCCTTTGCGGCAGCGGAAACCGGCGCCAAGCCGGTCCTGCGCGTCAGCACCAAGTACATGGAGACCTTCCTGCCGGTGCGCCCGGTGTCGTCGGGGACGGAGATCCACAGCTTCGTCAACGAGGCCGGGGTGCTGGATCTTTACAGCGTCGGGTCGGACGCGCAGGTCCACCGGCTGCGGCGCGGCCAGGGCCAGGCCGCGCCCTATGAGGACACGCCGCTGGCGGTCGCCGCGACGCAGCTGTACCTGTTCGCGCCGTCCGGCGGGTCGCCCGACACGCCATCGATCTTCGGCCTTGATGCGGCCGGCAAGCTGTCGCTGAGCCATTGGCAGGACGGCGTCGGCTATGTCCAGCAGCAGACCGAGCCGGCCAAGGCCACCGAGACCATCCGGCGCTTCCTGGGGGTGCGCGGCATCACCGGCCGGATCTACATCAACGTCCAGCTCGATGGCGGCCGGCTGGGCACCAACTACTACGACCTGGCGACCCAGAAATGGGGCGGCGAGGTCTGGGCCCCGGTGAAGGGCCCGGACGGCAAGCCGGCCCAGGTCAAGGAGATCGCGGTCGTCAGCAACAACCCGGTGCAGTCGGCCCTGTTCGCCATCGGCCAGGATGACGAGGTGCTGTTCGCCGAGGACAGCTTCCGCACCTCGCAGCTGCGCAAGCTGAGCCGCAAGGCCAGCCACATCGCGGCCGTCACCGATGCGAACGACCTGCTGTGCCTGTTCGCCGTCGACCTGCAGACCGGCAAGCTATGGCTGAAGAAGCAGCGCAAATATTCGACCGGCGGCGGCATCCAGTTCGACGACTGGATCCAGATCGATGCCGACCCGAAGGCGCGCTTCGGCGAGATTCGCGCCAATCTGCGCTATGACGATCGGGTCGAGGTGTTCGCCGCGGACCAGAATGGCGACCTGCACTACAGCCGCCAGGGCGGCACCGGCGCGAAACCGGCGGGCTGGACCATGCTGTTCCCGATCGCCGCCGGTGCCCATGCCAGCATCTTCACCACCGGGCGCAACCAGACCGGCTATTCCGAAGCCTATTCGGTGTCGCGGGACAACGCGATCACCCGCTTCTGGCAGTCGCCCGAATCCGGCCAGTGGTTCTCCGAAGCGCTCGAGATGCCCGAAGCCGGCGACGCGCTGGTGTCGGTGCCGACCCACGCGGCGGAGGTGACGGCGGTCGACGCCCGCGGCCTGCCGCTGGGCAATGCCGACATCGTCATCAACGCCACCTTCCTGACCACGCTGTGGATCAATGGCGCCGCCTATCGCGCCAGCATGCTGGACCCGGTCAAGATCAAGGCGGGGCCCGATGGCAAGCTGGTGCTGCACCAGCGGGCGACCGCGCTGTCGGCCGCCACGCTGCTGATCCAGACGCCGAAGACGCCGGCCGGCGGGCTGATCAAGGTCGAGCCCAATGCCGCGCTGCAGCAGCATCTCGGCCAGCTCGACACCCAGCAGGTCCTCGACGCCAGGGACAGTGCGGGCCAGCCGCTGCTGCCGCTCGATTTGAAGGACCGCGATGCGGTGGCGCAGAGCATCGCCGAGGTGACCAAGCGGTCGATGGAGATCGCCCAGGCCGATGAGGCCGGCGGCGCCATCCAGTACCGGTTCTCCAACCCGCGCCTGGCCGGCTTCCGGCCGCATCTCGACCTGTCCGCCATGGCCGACAACGCCTGGGAGATCGACTTCTCCGGCGGCTATCCCCGCTATCGCACCGTCGACATGGCCGAGGCCCAGGCCTGGCGCGCCGAGCGGCTGGACGCCACTGTCGGCGGCTTCCTGGGCATCGATTGGGGTGCGGTGTGGAGCGGCTTCAAGCGCGGCGTCGCCTGGGTGGTCGAGGGCATCAGCAAGATCGTCGTCACCATCATCAACGGCATCGGCAAGGTGCTGTTCGAGATCGCCGGCAAGGTGTTCGAGGCGATCATCGAGGTGGCGCAGCAGGCGTTCGACTTCGTCGAGGGCGTGTGGAACTGGCTGAAGGTCAAGCTCGAGAAGCTGTACGAGTGGCTGGCCTTCCTGTTCAACTTCAAGAACTATGCCCGCACCGCCGAGGGCATCAAGCATTCGATCGGCGTGACCCTGGACTTCACCGCCGACGCGGTGCTGCTGATACGCGACCAGGTCGCGACCGGCTTCGACACGATCAAGGACAATCTGAAATCGATCGTCGACGACCTGATCAAGCAGCTCGGCCCCGATGGCGGCCCGAGCACGGGCGGCTATCTCGGCGAACATAAGCTCGACGACAGCCAGTCCTACGCCACCGACCACAACCTGTTCCTGAACGCCTTCCAGGAGAACCAGGGCGGGATCAAGAGCCTGGCCGGGAATGGCGCCGGGGCCGCCGTGCTCGGGTCCACAGCGCTCAGCAGCGGCCTGTCGACGCTGATGGAGAAGCTGCAGGGGCTGGCCGACAATTTCGAGTTCGGCGACGGCAAGCAGGCCTTCAACGAAGCCTTCGGCTATTTCGACGCGATCGGGTCGGACCCCGGACGGGTGCTCGACCTGCTGCTGAGCGGGCTGATCAAGGCGCTGGAGGGGGTCGCGCTGTTCGCACTCGACGCCGCCAAGGGCGTGGTCCTGAGCATGTTCGATGTGCTGGCGGACATGATCCAGCTGTTCCGCGACGCCCTGTTCGAGGATTGGGAGATCCCGATCCTGTCGCAGCTCTACCAGCTGTTCACCGGCGATCGCCTGACGATCACGCCGGTCAATGTGATCGCCTGGGTCGCGGCCATCCCCGCCACCCTCCTGTCCAAGGTGGTGCTGGACCGGGCGCCCTTCCCGGACGATGACGCGCTCGACCGCTTCAAGAAGACCTTCACCGTCGCCTGGCTGAAGCAGCGTGCCGGCATCGGCAGCACGGCCCTGGTCCAGGAAGAGGCCGCCGCGGTCGAGGAGTTGAAAGGCATCTTCCTGATCTACTACGCCACCTTCATGGTGTTGCGCGCGATTCTGGACCCGGTCCAGATCGCCGCGAATTCGGCCGGCACGGGATTGGGGAAAGCGGCCCTGGTGCAGGTCGGGCTGCGCTACGGCACCACCCTGTGCACCATGCCCTGGGTCATGTCGCCCGAGCCGGGCGCGCCGGATTGCAAGCCGGGGCAGCCCAGCTTCGCGGTCACGACCTGGATCTGCCAGATCCTGCTCGGCCCGACCCGCGGCGCCGCCATCATCCTGTTCCCCTGGGGCGAGGCGAAGACCAAGATCTATGTCGGGGAGCTGACCCTGACGCTGTGGGGCGTGGCCAATGTGGTGATGTCAACCTGGCAGTTCCTCGCCGGGAAGCGGGAGACCGCGGATATCCTGAACTTCAGCCGCACCATGGGCAACATCCTGCCCGGCCAGGCGTTGCGGTTCCTGGCGGTGCCCGCGCTGAACACGGGAACCTACTTCATCCCTGCCATCATCCTGGGTGTCCTGACCGTCGCCGGCTATCTTGGCTCCGCCGGGGTCGCCCTCTACCAACTGTCCGAGTCCGTCCAGCCGCCCCAGGCCAAGCTTCGGATGACAGCTGCCTGATGCGACCCGGCGGGCGGGAACCGGTCAGGCCCGGCCCCCGCCCGCCGGCCAATGTTCGATCGCGGCGACGAAGCGGGCCAGCCAGGCGTTGGTCTGGGCGCCGTCGAGGGCGCGGTGGTCGATCGACAGCGAGACATAGGCCATCGGCCGGATCAGCATGGCATCGCTGCCGTCGACCTCGCGCACCACCACCCGCTTCTCGACCTTGCCGACGCCGAGGATCGCCGTCTGCGGCTGGTTGATGATGATCGGCGCCGCCAGCAGCGAGCCGGAGACGCCGTGGTTCGAGATGGTGAAGGTGCCGCCCTGGACATCCGCCGGCGCCAGCTTGCCGGCCCGGGCCAGGGCGGTCGTTTCCTGCAGCCGCGCGGCGGTGCCCAAGAGCGACAGCGCCTGGGCCCGATGCACCACCGGCACCACCAGCCCCTTCTCTCCCAGCGCGGTGCCGATGCCGATGTTGACGTCGTCGAACACCTCCAGCGCATCGGCGTGCCAGCGGCTGTTGACCACCGGCACCGCCTGCATCGCCGCGACGCAGGCCTGGACCAGATAGGCGGTGACGGTCAGGGCGACGCCCTGGCGCTCGAACGCCGGTTTGTGCGCCGCGCGATGTGCCAGCACGGCGGTGAAATCCGCCTCGAACACCGCGGTGACATGCGGCGCCGCGGCCAGCGACCGGGCCATGTGCTCGGCGATGCGCCGGCGCATGCCGTCATGCGGGATCCGGCGGGAGCCGGCGGGTGTAGCGGCCTTGGGCGGGCCGGGCGGTTCGGCCGGGGCCTCACGCCGGGCAAGTTCCTGCTCGACGTCCTGGCGGGCCAGGCGCCCGTCCTTGCCGCTGCCGGTCAGCCCCGCGGGGTCGAGCCCGCTTTCGACCAGAAGCTTGCGCACCGACGGCGACAGGCGGAGCGCCGGATCGAAATCGGCGATCGACCGGTCCAGGGCAGGCGCGTCGCCTCTCCCGCTCGCCCCATCCGAGTCCCCC
>NZ_JBYRFX010000460.1:0-6608 GCF_057815775.1 Inquilinus sp. | reverse complement strand
GCACCAAGGGCGCGCGCTCCTGGGCCGACCTGCCGGCCACCGCGATCAAGTACATCCGCCGGATCGAGGAGCTGATCGAGGCGCCGGTGGCGCTGCTGTCGACCAGCCCGGAGCGCGACGACACCATCCTGGTGCGCGACCCCTTCGCCGACTGAGGCCGTTTCGAAAGACGGCTCAGGCCGCCATTCTCGCCCGAGGCGACGCAGGCTCCCGATCTTGTGGCAAGATCAGGGGCCTGCGGATCGAGGGGGAGGGGTTGTCATGGTCGTCGGCCGGATCGTCGCGGTTCTGTCGCTCGTCACGCTGCTTGCGACCTCGGCAGTCGCGCAGACATCCCGCACGCCTTTCGACCGGCTGGACCTGGCGACGCCGCAGTCGGCCGTCACCCAGTTCGTCACGGCCTACCGCGGCCGGGACTATGTGACGGTGTTCTGGATCCTGTCGGCGACGTCCCAGAACGCATGGATGCAGGCCTTCCAGACCTTCAACATGAGTCAGCTGATGGGACCGCTGCCGGCCGACCGGCGGTCGACGGTGCTGCAGGCCGCCGTCCCGCCGATGGCGGAATGGGACCAGACGGATCTGAGCTGGCTGTTCGACCACCTGATGCTGACCGTGGAGACAGCCGGGGCGCTGCCGGTACGGCTGCCGGATCAGGGCGCGGCCGGCGAGCCCCAACTGCGCCCGGACGGCACGGTCACCGTCGCCTTCGGCAGCGGTGCGGGGGCGGTAAAGTTCCGCCTGGCCCGTTCGCCCGCCGGGCAATGGCGGGTGTCCAGCGTGGTCGGCGCCGGCGGTAATCCAGACCGGCCGCCCTGGGGCCTGAAGGGCATACCCTGAAACGATGGAGAGGATTGCCATGACCCGCCAGCACATCGGCGCGATCACCCTGGTCGTGCGCGACTATGACGAGGCCAAGGCCTGGTACACCGGGGTGCTGGGCTTCGATGCGGTGGCAGACACGCCGCTCGGCGACGGCAAGCGCTGGCTGCTGGTGGCGCCGCCGGGCGGGCAGGGGTCGGCGCTGCTGCTGGCCCAGGCGGCGACGCCGGCGCAGGACAGCCGGGTCGGCGACCAGACCGGCGGCCGGGTGGCGCTGTTCCTGCACACCGATGATTTCCGGCGCGACCACGCGGCGATGACGGCGCGCGGCGTGGTGTTCCACGAGACCCCGCGCGAGGAAAGCTACGCCACCGTGGCGGTGTTCGAGGACCTCTACGGAAATCTCTGGGACCTGCTGCAGCCCAAGGGCTGAGGGCGGCACGGGGCCCGCGCCGGACGACCCGGCGGCTCCGTGCTATCATGGGCGCATGACTGTGCGAAGGGCTGGCCCATGAGTCTGGTCGGTTTGGGGTTCTGGATCGCTTTCTGTTTGGTGCTGTTCCTGGATGCCCGCGTGTTGGTGGCTGTGGCCCAGCATATCGAAGGATTCGGCTGGCCTCTGCCATGGCGGTTGTCGGCGAGCGCCGTGGCTCTGCTGGCCATCACCATTGTCGGCCTCTGGGCCGGGGGGCCGCAATTTGCCACTTCACCCGTCACTCAAGCGATCCCGCCCGCCTTCGGATTTCCCTCTGGCTGGTACTGCCCTAATCTCGGCAAAGGCAGCGCCATGGTGTGCTTTGCGGACGGTCCGGTGACGTCGTCGCGCCAAAGCGGGGCAGGGCCAACCGGGACGGAAGCAGAGGCCGGCAACAGGCACTGACGTCCCAAACGAAAACGGCCGGAGCGAAAGCTCCAGCCGTCTGACGATTCTGCTCTACAGGATCAGTGGGCCAGCTTGGCCTCGACCGCGGCGTTGCGGATCGCCTTCTGCAGCTTCTCGAAGGCGCGCACCTCGATCTGGCGCACCCGCTCGCGGCTGATGCCGTATTCCTGGCTCAGATCCTCCAGGGTGGTCGGCTCGTCGCGCAGGCGGCGTTCGGTCAGGATGCGGCGCTCACGGTCGTTCAGATGGCCCATGGCGTCCTTCAGCAGCTGCCGGCGCTTGCCGAGCTCCTGCTTGTCGGCCAGCAGCACTTCCTGGCTGTCGCGGTCGTCGGCCAGCCAATCCTGCCACTCGCCCTCGCCATCGACGCGCAGCGGTGCGTTCAGCGAACTGTCCGGCGCGGCGAGGCGCCGGTTCATCGAGATCACGTCCTGTTCGGGCACCGACAGCTTGGTGGCGATCTGGGTCACCGTCTCCGGCCGCAGGTCGCCTTCTTCAATCGCCTGCAGCTGGCCCTTCAGCTTGCGCAGGTTGAAGAACAGCTTCTTCTGCGCCGCGGTGGTGCCCATCTTCACCAGCGACCAGCTGTGCAGGATGTATTCCTGGATGGCGGCGCGGATCCACCACATGGCATAGGTCGCCAGCCGGAAGCCGCGGTCCGGGTCGAAGCGCTTCACCGCCTGCATCATGCCGACATTGCCCTCGGAGATCAGCTCCGAGATCGGCAGGCCGTAGCCGCGGTAACCCATCGCGATCTTCGCCACCAGCCGGAGATGGCTGGTCACGAGGCGATGCGCCGATTCCGTGTCGCCATGCTCACGCCACGCCTTGGCAAGCATGAACTCTTCCTGCGGCTCCAGCATCGGAAACTGCCGGATTTCCTGCAGGTAGCGGCTCAGATTGGATTCGGCGCCCAGAACGGGCAGGCTCGCTTGTGCCATGATATCTTGCTCCCTCTCCGGCGCCCGTCCCTCCAGGGTGGGCGCCCGCCGGAATCATCATCCGGACATCGTCATAATACCTGACTTCAGTAGTCGGGTATACGGTCTTCCCCCGCGAGGGAGACGAGCAAATCTCGCATGTCTCCGGGCAGGGGCCTCGTGAATTCGCGTTCATTCTGATCCGCCGGGTGGCGGAAGCGCAATTTTGCCGCATGCAGCGCCTGCCGCGGAAAGCTGCGTTCGATCTCGCTGCCGATAGCCGAGCGTGGACGTCGGCCATAGACCGGGTCGCCGATCAGCGGATGGCCGATCGAGGTCAGGTGGACGCGGATCTGGTGGGTGCGCCCGGTGTCCAGCTTGCAGGCCAGCAGGCTGGCCTCCAGCCCGGCCGGGCGCAGCACGCGGTAGTGGGTCCGCGCCGCCTTGCCACCGGCCTTCACCATCGCCATCCGCTTGCGGTCGCGCGGGTCGCGGCCGATCGCGCCTTCGATCGTGCCGGCCGACGGGTTCGGCCGGCCCCAGACCAGGGCCAGATAGGTGCGCGACAGGGTGCGGTCCGCGAATTGCGCCGACAGCGCCTGGTGCGCGGCGTCGGTCTTGGCCACCACCATCAGCCCGCTGGTGTCCTTGTCCAGCCGGTGGACGATGCCGGGCCGCGCAACGCCGCCGATGCCCGACAGCTCGCCGTCGCAATGGGCGAGCAGGGCGTTGACCAGGGTGCCATCGGGATTGCCGGCCGCGGGGTGGACCACCAGTCCGGCCGGCTTGTCGATGACGATGAGATAAGAATCCTCGTACACGATATCAAGCTCGATGGCCTGGGCGGCCGGCACGGCCGGGGCCGGCGGCGGCACGCGAATCTCGAAGCGCTGGCCGGGTTTGACCTTGGTCGAGGCGTCTTCTACTGTCCGCTCGCCCTCCCGCACGCAACCGGTGGCGATCAACGCCTGCAGCCGCGATCGCGACAGTTCCGGCACCGCGGCGGCCAGGGCACGGTCCAGCCGCTCGCCGGCGGCCTCCGGGCCGACGGTGACGAGAATGGGCTGGTCCATGAAAAGGGGTGCGGCGGGTGCGTCTGGAAGTTGGGTCATTGCGTGCGGTGAAGATAACCGTTTGGGCGATGCTTGTGGTGATCATCGTGCTCGCCGCCGTGGTTGTGGGTGAGATGGGCCGCCAGATCTTCTCCGCAGGCCCGGCCAAGGCACCCCCGACGAACGCGTCGGTTCCGGCCGCTCCCTCCACCGCGGCGCCGGCCCTCTCGGCCGCCGTCCCGTCCGCACTGCCCGCCGGCAGCCGTGTCTCTAGCATCACCTCCGTGGGCGATCGCGCAGTGATGCTGATCACACTCCCCGGCGGCGCGCAGGAATTGCGCAGCATCGACCCGCGCACCGGCGCCGCCGTCACTCTTCTCACGACCACCCCATAAGCGATCCGCTGAGGCGGAAGGATTCCGGCATGACAGATGTGATCAACCTTGCCAGCGACAATGTCGCGGGTGCCGCGCCCGAGATCCTGGCGGCGATCGCCCGCGCCGCCGACGGCCGGGTGCCGTCCTACGGCGCCGATGCGGCGACCAAGGGGCTCGAGACGCGCCTGTCCGAGGTGTTCGAACGCCGCGTCGCCGTGTTTCCGGTGCCGACCGGCACGGCCGCCAACGCGCTGGCGCTGGCCACCTTCACCCCGCCCTATGGCGCGGTGCTGTGCCATCGCGAGGCGCATGTCGCGGTCGACGAATGCAACGCGCCGGAATTCTTCAGCCATGGCGCCAAGCTGATCCTGGCCGATGGCGACCACGGCAAGCTGACCCCGGCGACGCTGGACGCCGCCTTCCCGGAAAGCTGGCGCGGCGACGTGCATCGCAGCCAGCCGGCGATGCTGACCCTGTCGCAGGCGACCGAGGCCGGCACCGTCTACACCGCGGCCGAGGTCGCGGCGCTGACCGACACGGCGCGGCATCACGGCCTGGCCGTGCATATGGACGGCTCGCGCTTTGCCAATGCGCTGGCGAGCCAGGGCGGATCGCCGGCCGAGCTGACCTGGAAGGCCGGCATCGACGTGCTGTCCTTCGGTGGTACCAAGAATGGCTGCGTCATGGCCGAGGCGGTGGTGTTCTTCGACCCGGTCAAGGCCGCGGACTTCGCCCTGCGCCGCAAGCGCGCCGGCCATCTCGTCTCGAAGATGCGCTTCATCTCGGCCCAGCTCGAAGTCTATCTCGCCGATGATCTGTGGCTGCGCCTGGCCGGCAACGCCAATGCCCGGGCGCGGCAGCTGGCCGACGGCCTGCAGGCGCTGCCCGGCGTGGCGCTGGAGCATCCGGTCGAGGCCAATGAGGTGTTCGTGCGCCTGCCGGCGGCGCTGGCCACCGGCTTGGCCCGCCAGGGCGTGATCGCGGCGCATTGGGAGGGCGATGTCTGGCGCTTCGTCGGTGCCTTCGACACCGCGGCGGAGACGATCGAGACCGTGCTGCAGCGCGCCCGAAGCTGCATCGCGCCGGATGCGGTGGCGGCCGCGGGATAGCCGTCACGAAAAGTGACGAAACAGCTTGCGTCGGCGCACCGGCTCCCCTATATCGGGGCCCGCGCCTAAGTCCCCTTCGTCTAGAGGCCTAGGACACCGCCCTCTCACGGCGGTAACAGGGGTTCGAATCCCCTAGGGGACGCCATTCTAAGTCGAGAATGGGTCGAGAATGGATCCGAGGCGATTGGCGGCCAATGGTGCCGCCATCGCCCTTTGCGGCCGACCTGCAGAGCGCGAGGCCGATACCCAGGACGGCGAGATAGCCCGTCGCGATCAGCCAGCCGATCATTCCCTGACCCTCGCGTGAAGCCGTCCGGCAGCGTCGAGCGCGGCTAGCGATGCGGCGTTGAGCCGTTCGGCCAGCCACATCAGCGAATCTCGCAAGATGGCGGCGGCGATCATGTGCGCCTCCATTTGAGCACGACGATTCGCTCCAAGAAGCTCTGCACCCTCATGGCCAGTTCGTAGCCATCATCGCGGCCGTCCCAATTATCAGATGATTCCGTGCCGTCATCGTTGGCCAGATGCAGCCTGACAGCCTTGATCAGATCGAGCGCGCATCCGGCTAGGTCGGCTGTCGTGGCGTCGACGCCAGGATCAACGTTCCACACTTCGTTGAGCGCGCGGGTGACGGCGTCGTACCCAGACATATGCGCGTTCTGAGATGGATCCTCGCGCCGGTAGGCTGCATCAAGTTGCGCGTGCTCTTGTGCCTCTATCGTGAAAAACATCATTTCAAAAACTCCCCGCCCGGCTTGTTGTGGCGATGCATGCCGCCGAACTGGAGTCACAGTGAACGAGTCAAAGCCGAAACGCAATGTGGATTCGTCGCATGAGGACTATATTTAGTATTATGATACATGATAAGAATTACGAAATTCGTATATTAATCGGATAAGTAGTTTGAGGATTTCGTAGTTATTTGGATTTTGGTGGATGGTTAGTTGGAGCACGGGCAAGCGCCGTCGTGGATGGCCGATGCATAGATCGGCGGGTTTGGCTGTGGGGATTTTTCGGGATTTGGCCGCGCCCGGAGGCGCAGGAGGGGCTTCAGAGGGGAAAGGTGATGCGGAGTGGCCCCGGAGCGGATCGGCCGTCCTGGGGCCTCTGGCGCATTTTGGTCTAGGGGCTGTAAGGTAGCCGCGATCGCGAACAGGTCGTTGCGCGTTCGAACATTATAAATCGATTGTTTCTAATATATTGGGGGAGATGTGTCGTGGAGATTGAGAATTTTGGGTCCGCCGTTAGTTATGATGATGTAAGGGAAGGTAGGTTGCTTTTATTATCGATCGATGATGGAAATTTAATTTTTGCAACAAAGGGAGTATCAAAAAACAACGACGGAGAATATGATGTGTTAGTTGCGATAATGTCGATTAGTGGAACAATTGATTATCCTGAGGTTATAAATTATTATTCTACCGGAATTAGACTTTGTATTGATG
>NZ_JBYRFX010000459.1:0-2152 GCF_057815775.1 Inquilinus sp. | reverse complement strand
GCGGCGGTGCTGGCGGCGGGCTTCGCAGGCCTCGCAGGCCCGGCGGCGGCCGAGACGGTGTCGGTGCTGACGCCCTATCTCTCCGCGGTCGCGACCGGCGAGATGGTCGAGACCCTCAAGGCCGACGCCGCGGCGCGCGGCTGGACCGTCTCGGTGGTCGACCCCGCGGGCGATTTCGGCGCCCTGGCCAGCCGGGTCGAGGATGTGGTCAACGCCCACACCGGGGCCATCGTGCTGGTCTCGATCAACCCGGCGCAGATCCAGGACCAGGTCGGCAAGGCGGCCGTCGCCGGCATCCCGGTCTTCACCATCGACGGGGCGCCGGCGCCGGGCGTGACGCTGAACGTCACCTCCGACAACCACGCCCTCGGCAAGGTCATGACCGACTATCTGTTCGGCCGGCTGGGCGGCCAGGGCAGCATCGTCCGCTTCTTCTTCTCCGCCCATCCCGGCGTGCACCAGCGCGAGATCGCGCTCGACGAAGCGCTGCAGGCAATGCCCGGCATCCACCAGGTGGCCGACCACTACGTCCAGGTGCCGGGCCAGATCGACGACAGCCGCAACGCGATGGAGGCGATGCTGGCCGCCAACCCGGCGCCCGGCGCGATCAACGCGGTCTGGGCGGCGTGGGACGAACCGGGGATCGGCGCCCTGCTGGCGCTGCAGGCGGCCGGACGCAGCGACATCGTCATCGCCGGCATCGACGGCAACCCCCAGGCGGTCGACCTGATCCGGCAATGCACCCCCTTCATCGCCACGGTGCGGCAGAACTTCGGCGACATGTCCCGGATCACGGTGGACCAGATGGCCAAGGTGTTCGCCGGGGGCAAGCCGGATGCGGCCGAGCTCTACGCCCCCGGCACGCTGGTGACGCGCGAAAGCCTCGGCGTGACCTGCCCATGACCGGCAGTGCTCTGACGGTTGCCCACCGTGCCGGCTGACGCCGTCCTGCCGTCCCGGCTGGTCGAACGCTTCGGCACGCCGGCGGCACTGCTGGTGCTGGCGCTCGGCTTCGCCCTGGCCCGCCCCGACGCCTTCGCCACCGCCGCGAATCTGCTCAACGTCACCCAGCAGATGGCGATCCTGGCGATCATCGCCACGGCGGCGACCTTCGTCATGGTGATCGGCGAATTCGACCTCTCGGTCGGCTTCGTCGCCTCCTTCGCCGGCGTGCTGGTGGTCAAGCTGCTCGCGGCCGGCACCGGCACGGCGCCTTCGGTGCTGCTGACGCTGCTGGCCTGTGCCGGGTTCGGCGCGGTCAACGGCCTGATCGTGCACGGGCTGCGGGCGCCATCCTTCATCGCCACCCTGGCGCTCGGCACCATCGTCTCCGGCCTCGCCTACTGGCTGTCCGGCGGCGCCAGCCTGTTCCAGGGCATTCCGGCGGATTTCACCATCCTGGCCCGCGCCATGGCCGGGCCGGTGCCCGTGCTGACGCTGTGGATGCTGGCCGTGCTGCTGGCCGGCGGCTTCGTCCTGGCCTGCACCGTGTTCGGCCGGCGGCTGATCGCGATCGGCAGCAATCGTGAGGCGGCGCGGCTGGCCGGGGTGCCGATAGGCCGGCCCATCGTCACCGTCTTCGCCCTTGCCGCCGCGTTGTCCGGCCTGGCCGGCGTGCTGCTGGCGGCGCGGCTGGGCAGCGTGCAGCACACCATGGGCGAAGGCTTCCTGCTGCCGGCCTATGCCGCCGTCTTCCTCGGTACGACAGCCTTCCGCGGCGGCCGGCCGAACCTGCTGGGCACCGCGGTCGGCGTCGCCATCATCGCCGTGCTGGCCAACGGGCTGACCATCCTCAATGTCGAACCCTTCTTCCAGAAGATGGTGACCGGCGCGATCATCATCGCCGCGGTGATGTTGCGCCGCTTCGGCATGGCGGCGGCGCGATGAGCATCCTCCTGGTCTTCGATCTCGGCACCACGGCGCTCAAGCTCGTCGCCTTCGATGGCGACGGCCGCCCGGTGCGGCAGGCCGAGGCGCGCTACCCCACCCGGGCGACATCCGGCGGCGGGCAGGAGCAGGAACCCGAGGATTGGTGGACGGCCGTTGTCGCCGCCTGCGCCCAGCTGCCGGCGGTGACGCGCGAATCGGTGCGCGCGGTCGCCCTGGTCGGCACGATGGAAAACCTGGTGCCGCTGGATGCCGCCGGCCGGCC
>NZ_JBYRFX010000458.1:0-3149 GCF_057815775.1 Inquilinus sp. | reverse complement strand
TCGGCCCAGACCAAGGCCGAGCTGGGCGAGGTGCTGACGCTGCAGGTCACCCGCACGCCGGAGATGGAGCAGGCGGCGATCGCCGACGTCACCGAGGATGTCTGGCGCTTCAGCAACGTCATGGGGCCGAAATTCACCCCGGCCGACCTGCCGGTGTTCAGCGCCTTCTTCGACCGCGTCGTCGCCACCGAAGGGGCGGTGGTCGACCCGGCCAAGGATGTCTGGAAGCGGCCGCGCCCGCACCAGCTCAGCGACCTGGTGAAGCCGGCGGTGAAGCTGTCGAACTCCGGCTCCTACCCGTCCGGCCATGCCACGGTCGGCACGCTGATGGGCGTCGTCCTGTCCGACATGGTGCCGGAGAAGCGGGCCGAGATCATGGGCCGGGCCTTGCAGTTCGCCAACAACCGGGTGATCGGCGGCATCCACTACCGCTCGGACATCGATATGGGCCGCATCGCCGGCACGGTGATCGCGTTCGACCTGCTGCAGCGGCCGGACTTCATCGCCGAATACGCGCCGGCGAAGGCCGAGCTGCGCCGCGTCCTCGGCTACAGCGGCTCCTGACGAAAAGGATCCGGAGGTGCGGTGGGGCCGCACCTCCGAGCCTGGTTTTATTGGCCCAGCTTGGCGACCTGTGCGTCGGTCAGCTGCACCATCTTGCCGTCCTGCCAGCTGTAGAGGACGTAGTTGCTGCCGGTCGGGTCGCCCTTGGCGTCGAAGGTCAGCTTGCCGATGACGGTGTCGTAGGCCGACCCGTCATGCAGCGCCGCGGCGACCTTGGTGCCGTCGGTCGAACCCGCCTTCTTCGCCGCCGCGGCCCAGGCCTGCACCGCGGCATAGCTGTACAGGGTGTAGCCTTCCGGCTCGTAGCCCGCGGCGCGGAACTGGGCGACCGCGTCCTTGGCTTGCGGCTGGTCGCGCATCTCCGGCCCGAAGGTGACCAGCGATCCCTCGCCGGCCGGGCCGGTGATGCCCCAGAACTCCTGTGACACCGTGCCGTCGTCGGACAGGAACTGCGCCTTCAGCCCCTGGTCGCGCATCTGGCGCAGGATCAGCCCGGCCTCGTTGTGCAGCCCGCCGAAGAACACGGCGTCGACATTCGCCGCCTTCATCTTCGACACCACGGCCGAGAAGTCGCGCTCGCCGACCGTGATGCCCTCATACATCACCTCGGTCAGGCCCAGGCCGTTCATCCGGGCCTTGGTCGCGTCCGCCAGGCCTTTGCCGTAGGTGGTCTGGTCCTGCAGGATCGCGACCTTGCGGCCCTTATAGGCGGTGGCCAGGAACTTGCCGGCGACATCGCCCTGCTGGTCGTCGCGGCCGCAGGTGCGGAACACGGTCTTGATGCCCTGCTCGGTCAGCTGCGGGTTGGTCGACCCCGGGGTGATCTGCAGCACGCCTTCCTCGGCATAGATGGTCGAGGCCGGGATCGAGACCGAGGAGTTGTAGTGGCCGATCACAGCCACGATTTTCTGGCCGACCAGCTCATTCGCCGCCGCCACGCCCTGGCGCGGGTCGGACGCGTCGTCGCCATAGACCAGGGTGACCTGCTCGCCATTGACGCCGCCGGCCGCGTTCAGGGCCTTGACCGCGGCGTCGGCGCCGCGGCGGAACTGTTCGCCCACCGACGCATTCGGGCCGGTCAGCGGGCCGGCGACGCCCAGCTTCACATCGGCCATCGCCGGGCTGTGGATGGCCAGCGCGGCCAGGGCGACCGTCGCCAGCAGGATCTCTCCGAAACGCTTCTTCAATTCGCTCTCCTCGATCGATCCGGCGGGGCATCCCGCCGGGGGTACGATGTCGCGGCGGCGCGGCCTGGGGCAGCGTCGGCGATGGTCCGATGGAACGGCTGGCGCCCCATCCGCATTGGGGGCGCCGGGGCAGCGCGTTGTCTGCCGGGCGTGTCTGCCGGGCACGGCTGTTTCGTGCCGGCGCAGTGTCCGGGACCGGGCCGGGTCCCTCAATCCCCGATGATTGGGGGATCGGCGCCGGGCGCCGGCTACAGCACGAAATCGCCTGTTGTCAGGGTGATGCTGCCGGTCAGGGTCACGGCGAAATCGGCCACGCCGTCGCCATTGACGTCGCCGCTGACCGTGGTGACGCCGCCGGAGATGCTTTCGTGCAATTCGCCGGCATGGTGGCCGAAGGCGGCACTGCCGATGAAGTGGAAGGCCTGGTCGCCGGCCGCCGTGGTGTCGGCATCGATCCCGTGCAGGTCGATGACGTCGCCCTGGGCATGGCTGAAATCGGTGATCCGGTCTGGCGCCGCCACCGTGCTGTCGCCCAGCGCGGTGTAGACGAAATGATCGGCACCGGCGCCGCCGGCCAGATTGTCCTTGCCGCCGCCGCCCTGAAGGACGTCGTTGCCGCCATTGCCGACCAGGGTGTTGGCCGCGGCACTTCCGATCAGCGTGTCGTTGCCCGACCCGGCATAGACAGCCTCGATCGAGGTCAGCACATCGCCTTCGGCATCGCCGCCATGGGCGATGCCCGTCGCCAGGTTCACCGTCACCGCCGCCGTGTTCTCGGTGTACATCGCCGTGTCGAAGCCGTCGCCGCCGTCGAGATGGTCGGCCCCGCCACCGCCGCGAAGCACGTCGTTGCCAATCCAGCCGAGAAGGGTGTTGGCGCCGCCATCGCCGGTGATGATGTCGTTGGTCGGGCCGCCATCGACATTCTCGATGCTGGTGAAGGTGTCGCCTTCGGCATCGCCGCCATGGCCGACGCCCGTGGCCAGGTTGATCGTCAGCCCGGCCGTGCTGTCGGTGTTCCAATACACGGCGGTGTCGTTGCCCGCCCCACCGTCGAGATGGTCGGCCCCGGCCGCGCCTTCGAGGCGGTCGTCGCCGGCAGCCCCGGACAGGGTGTTGGCGCCGGCGTCGCCCACCAGGATGTCATTCCACTGGCTGCCCTCGACATTCTCGATCGAGAACAGCCGGTCGCCCTCGGCATCGCCGCCATGGCAGCTGCTGTAGCCGTCGCCGGCGTCGAGCATGACCGACACCCCGGCGCTGCTGCCGGCATAGCTCGCGGTGTCGGTGCCGGTCCCGGCATCGAACGAGTCGGCGCCGGCGCCGCCATTCAGCACATCGTCACCGTCGCCGCCCCCGAGATAGTCGTCGCCGGTGCCGCCATCGAGATGGTCGTTG
>NZ_JBYRFX010000457.1:0-3187 GCF_057815775.1 Inquilinus sp. | reverse complement strand
GCCCCTGCGGGGCTCGCGATGACGGGTATGGTTTTGCGTCAGCCGGAAAGGCCCGCAATCCTCGCCAGAGCCGCCATGTCGAGGTGCCGCTCCAGATGGTCGGCGAGTCCGTCCAGCGTGGCGTCGACCGTGGCGTCATAGGCCAGGCCGGCATCGGCGCGCGGCCGGATCGCGGCCAGGAAGGCGGCGCGGAAGCCATCCGCCGCGAACAGGCCGTGGACGTAGCAGCCGGCGATGCGGCCATCGGCCGAGACCGCGCCGTCCGGTCGGCCGTCAAGGTCGAGCAGCGGCCGTGCCAAAGCCGGGCCATCGGTGCGGCCGACATGCATCTCGTAGCCGCGGATGGCGGCGCCGGTCGGCCGGTGCGTGCCGGCGACCGCGACCAGGCTCTTCTCCGGCGTCATCATCGTCTCGAGATCGAGAAGCCCGAGCCCCTCGGCCGACCCCGGTGCCCCGTCGATGCCGTCCGGGTCGTGCAGCCGCCGGCCCATCATCTGGAAGCCGGCGCACAGGCCGAGCACCCGGCCGCCGCGCCGGACATGGGCGGCGATGTCGACATCCCAGCCCTGGGCCCGCAGGAAGGCGAGGTCGCCGATGGTCGATTTCGACCCCGGCAGCAGCACCAGGTCGGCATCGCCCGGCAGCGCCTCGCCCGGCCGCACCATCCGCACCGACACATCCGGCTCCAGCCGCAGCGGGTCGAGATCGTCGAAATTGGCAATGCGCGACAGCACCGGCACGGCGATGGTGATGGCGCGGCCCGGCGCAGTCTCGATCTCGGCCAGGGCGTTGGCATCCTCGGCCGGCAGACGCGACGCCTGCGGCCAGTGCGGCACACTGCCGAGGCCGCGCCAGCCGGTGCGGTCTTCCACAATGCGCATGCCGCCGGCGAACAGCGCCGCGTCGCCGCGGAAGCGGTTGATGATGAAGCCGCGGATCCGCGCCGCCTCAGCCGGTTCGATCACCGCATGGGTGCCGACCAGGCTGGCGATCACGCCGCCGCGATGGATGTCGGCGACCAGCACCACCGGCACATCCGCCGCCTCGGCGAAGCCCATATTGGCGATGTCGCCGGCGCGCAGATTGACCTCGGCCGGGCTGCCGGCGCCTTCGACCAGCATGAGATCCGCCTCGGCCGACAGGCTGATGTAGCTGTCCAGCACCGCGGCCAATAACTCCGGCTTGTGGGCGGCGTAGTCCCGCGCCTTCAGCGTGGCGACGCGGCGGCCCTGGACGATGACCTGGGCGCCGGTCTCGCTCTCCGGCTTCAGCAGCACCGGGTTCATGTGCACGGTCGGCTCGACGCCGCAGGCGCGGGCCTGCAGCGCCTGGGCCCGGCCGATCTCGCCGCCATCGGCCGTCACCGCGGCGTTGTTCGACATGTTCTGCGGCTTGAACGGCCGCACCCGCAGGCCGCGCCGGGCGAACACCCGGCACAGCCCGGCGACGATCAGCGACTTGCCGACATCGGAGCCGGTGCCCTGGATCATCAGGGCGGGGACTTTCACGCTCCCCTCCCTCTGTTGTCATTGCCGGGCTTGACCCGGCAATCCAGAGACTGTCGACAGACTCTGGATGCCCGGATCAAGTCCGGGCATGACAAGAAAGAGAAAACAGCCTTCAGCACCACTAGAACTCGATCCCCGCCTGGGCCTTCACCCCGTCGCGGAACGGGTGCTTGATCTGGGTCATCTCGGTGACGAGGTCGGCGATCTCGATCAGCTCGTCCTTGGCGTTGCGGCCGGTGACAATGACATGGGTGTCCTCCGGCTTCTCGTCGCGCAGGAAGGCCACCACCTCCTCCGTCGGCAGATAGTCGTAGCGCAGCACGATGTTCAGCTCGTCCAGCAGCACCATGCGATAGGCCGGGTCGCGGATCATCGCCTTGGCGGCTTCCCAGGCGGCACGGGCGGCGGCGATGTCGCGCTCGCGGTCCTGGGTCTCCCAGGTGAAGCCCTCGCCCATCGCGGTGATCGTCACCAGCTCCGGGAACCGCTCCAGCACATGGCGCTCGCCGGTCTCCCAGCTGCCCTTGACGAACTGCACCACGCCGGTGCGGAAGCCATGGCCGATCGAGCGCAGCACCATGCCGAAGGCGGCGGTCGACTTGCCCTTGCCCTTGCCGGTGTGGACGATCAGCAACCCCTTCTCCAGGGTCTTGTCGGCCAGCATCCGGTCGCGCACCGCTTTCTTCTTCGCCATCTTCTCGGCGTGGCGGGCGTTGATCTCGTCTTCGGTCATGCCATCGGTCTTCATCGGCCGGGCTCCTTCGTCAGCGCGTCGAGTTCATGGTAGACGGCATTGGCGCGCGGCTGCCACAGGCCACGATCCAGCGCCTCCTGCAGCCGCTCCGCGATCTCGCGCGCCGCCGCCGGATTGGCCTGCTCCAGGAAGGCCCGGACCTCGGGGTCGCCGAGCATCGCGTCATAGACCAGGTCGAACTGGTGGTCGGCCACGGCATCGGTCGTCGCCGCGAAGGCGAAGAGATAGTCGACCGTGGCCGCCATCTCGAAGGCGCCCTTGTAGCCGTGGCGCATCACGCCGCGGATCCATTTCGGGTTGACCACCCGGGCGCGGACGACACGGGCGATCTCCTCGCGCAGCGTCCGGATCACCGGCCTCTCGGGCCGGGAGTGGTCGTTGTGGTAGATCGCCGGCCGCGCGCCGGAGAGGTGATGGATCGCCGCCGCCAGCCCACCTTCGAACTGGTAGTAGTCGTCGGAATCCAAGAGGTCGTGCTCGCGGTTGTCCTGGTTGTGGACCACCGCTTCGACCCGTTCGAGCCGCTGGGCGAACAGGCCGTGCGCGGCCGCGCCCACTGCACCGTCGCCATAGGCCCAGCCGCCCCATTCCAGATAGGCGCGGCCAAGATCGGCCTCGTCGCGCCACACCTTCTCGTCGATCAGCGCCTGCAGGCCCGCCCCGTAAGCACCCGGCTTGGCGCCGAACACCCGGAAGCCGGCACGGCGCCGTGCCTCGGCCTCGGGCATGCCGCTCTCGATCAGCGCCGCCGTCTCCGCCCGCACCCGTGCGGCCAGCGGGTTGGTGTCCTCCGGCTCGTCCAGCGCCGCCACCGCGCGCACCGCGCTGTCGAACAGGTCGATCTGGCTGGGGAAGGCATCGCGGAAGAAGCCGGAGATCCGCAGGGTGACGTCGACCCGCGGCCGGTCGAGCACGCCGGCCGGCA
>NZ_JBYRFX010000456.1:0-4708 GCF_057815775.1 Inquilinus sp. | reverse complement strand
CTGACCACCAGGGCGACCCCGGCCGCTTCGAGCATCGCCCGGCGGGTGGCGCTGCCGGAGGCCAGGACGATGCCGCTCACGGAATCCCCGCATTGCGGCCGCGGCGGGCCAGCAGCGACAGGATCTCGGCCGCCGTCTCCTCGATCGCGCGGCGGGTGACGTCGAGCACGGGCCAGCGGTGCTTGGCGAAATAGCGCCGGGCCTCCGCCACCTCCGACCGCACCTGCTCGGGGTCTACATAGTCGGTGGTCTGGGCCTGGTTCAGCATCTGCATCCGGTTGCGGCGCAGCTGCACCAGCCGTTCCGGGTCCTTGGTCAGCCCGACCACCAGCGGCCGGGTCACCTTGTGCAGATCGTCCGGCAGCGGCAGGCCGGGCACGAAGGGCACGTTCGCCGCCTTGACCCCGCGATTGGCGAGATAGAGGCAGGTCGGCGTCTTCGAGGTGCGGGACACGCCGACCAGGATGACATCGGCCTGGTGCAGGTCGCGCGCCAGATGCCCGTCATCATGGCCCAGGGCGTAGTCCATCGCCTCGATCCGGTGGAAATAGGCGGCGTCCATCATGTGCTGCCGGCCGGGCCGGCCATGCACCGCCATGCCGAGCTGCTGCGCCAGCGCCGCCATGATCGGGTCGAGCACGGAGATGCAGGGCACGCCGAGTTGGGCGCAGACATCGAGCAGCCGGTGCCGCAGCCCGTCATCGACCAGGGTGAAGACGACGATGCCGGGATGGGCGCGGATTTCCTCCACCACCAGGTCGAGCTGGCGGTTGGTCCGCACCAGGTTCCAGAAGTGTTCGACCGGCTCCGCGCCCTCGAATTGCGAGAGGCACGCCCGGGCCACACTATGGATGGTGTCCCCAGTCGAATCCGAGACGAGATGTAGGTGGAAGCTTTTGGTCTGCGCCATCTCTCTGTTTTATCCCGAGCCTTGGGGATTGTCTGTGGGCAATTTGGGGGTGGAATGCCGTTCGCGGGGGCTTGACGCAATTCCACACCCGCTGGCCGCAGATTCGTCGACTCTTCCATCAGGCTGGGGACGAGAGTCCGAGGCTCGATGTGCCTGCCGCGGAATGCCGCCAATGCGACTCCGAGTCCTCCCGCCCGTTATGGACAGGGGGAAGGGCGAGGGTGTAGCGAGTCGGGCGCGTCTTCCCCGCTATCCACAGGGTGAGGCGCCGCGGCCGGGAAAAGCCTGTGGATGAAATGTGGAAGAGTCACAATCCCCGTTATCCACAGGGATTCACTACAACCTCAAGAAACCTAAGGACTCTTTTTATGGATAAGGATGGGCAGAGCCGGGAACCGAGCACGGCACGGCCGACCAAGCCCTTCCTGCGCGCCTTGTCCGGCGAGGCCCTGTCACGGCCTCCCGTGTGGCTGATGCGCCAGGCCGGGCGCTATCTGCCGGAATACCGCGCCGTCCGGGCCCAGGCCGGCAGCTTCCTGGACCTGTGCTACAACCCCGCCCTGGCCGCCGAGGTGACGCTGCAGCCGATCCGCCGCTATGGGCTGGACGCGGCGATCCTGTTCTCCGACATCCTGGTGGTGCCGCACGCGCTGGGCCAGGCGCTGGACTATGTCGAGGGCGAGGGCCCGAAGCTGGCGCCGGTGACCGACGCGGCCGGCATCGACCGTCTGTCCGCCGATCGCCTGCACGACGTGCTGGGACCGGTCTACGAGACCGTCGGGCGGGTCGCAGGCCTCCTCCCCCCCGAGGTGGCGCTGATCGGCTTCGCGGGCGCTCCCTGGACCGTGGCGACCTATATGGTCGAGGGTGGAGGCAGCAAGGAATACGCCGCGGTGAAGGGGCTGGCCTTCGGGCAGCCGGAGACCTTCGGCCGGCTGATCGATCTGCTGGTCGATGCCACCAGCGCCTATCTGCTGCGCCAGATCGCGGCGGGGGCCGAGACGGTGCAGCTGTTCGACAGCTGGGCCGGCGTGCTGCCGGCGACGGAGTTCGACCGGTGGGTGATCGCACCGACCAAACGCATCGACGCCGGTGCCGGCGAGGTAGCGTTCATACAGCAGCCCGGCGCCGGCGTCGATGCGGTCGGGCTGGACGGCAGCGTGCCGCTGGACTGGGCGGCGCGGACGCTGCAGCCCAAGGCGGCGGTGCAGGGCAACCTGGACCCGGTGTTCCTGGTGACCGGCGGCGAGCCGATGATCCGCGCCGCCGACGCGATCGTAGACGCGCTGGGCAAAGGCCCGTTCGTCTTCAATCTCGGCCATGGCGTGCAGCAGCGGACCCCGCCGGAGCATGTCGGGGCCCTGGTCCAGCATCTGCGCAAGGAACGGTGAGAATGAGCCGCCGGATCGCCATCGTCCTGTTCAACCTGGGCGGCCCCGACAATCCGGACGCGATCCGGCCGTTCCTGTTCAACCTGTTCGCCGACCCGGCCATCATCCGCCTGCCCAACCCGCTGCGGATCGGCCTGGCCTGGATGATCGCCCGCAAGCGGTCGCGGCTGGCCAAGGACATCTATGCCGAGATCGGCGGCGGGTCGCCGCTGCTGCCGAACACCGAGGCGCAGGCCCGGGCGCTGGAGGCCGACCTGGCCGACATGGGTGAGGTGAAGGTCTTCATCGCCATGCGCTACTGGCATCCGATGAGCCAGGAAACCGCGATGCTGGTGAAGGATTTCGCGCCCGACGAGGTGATGCTGCTGCCGCTGTACCCGCAGTTCTCGACCACAACCACCGGGTCGTCGGTGCGGGTCTGGCGCGACGCCTGTCGCATCGCCCGGCTGGACGTGCCGACGCGCCTCGTCTGCTGCTATCCGACCGAGAGCCGCTTCATCGCCACCATGGCCGCCGGGCTGCGCACGGCCCATGCCGAGGCCGCGAAGCATGGCCGGCCGCGGGTGCTGTTCTCGGCGCACGGCCTGCCGGAGAAGATCATCAAGGCCGGCGACCCCTACCAGTGGCAGTGCGAGCGCACGTCCGCCGCGCTGGCCGTGGCCTCCGGCATCCCCGACCTCGACTGGGTTTCGACCTATCAGAGCCGGGTCGGCCGGCTGAAATGGATCGAGCCGTCGACCGAGGCGGTGATTCACGAGGCCGCCGCCGCCAAGCGGCCGATCGTGGTGGTGCCGATCGCCTTCGTGTCGGAGCATTCCGAGACGCTGGTCGAACTCGACATCGAATACCGCAAGCTGGCTGACGAATCGGGCGCGCCGTGCTACCTGCGGGTGCCGACGGTCGGCGCCGACGAGGCGTTCATCGCCGGGCTGGCCGATCTGGTGCGGGCGCAGCACCGCCGCGGCACGGCCTGCGAGGCCGGCGACGGCGGCCGGATCTGCCCGGCAGCATTTTCGGGATGCCCCAGCAAAGCAGCTTAGGTAGCGAGGGACCGATGGCGGGTTATTATCTCTGGATCAAGGCGCTCCACGTCTTCTTCGTGATGTCGTGGATGGCCGGGATGCTGTATCTGCCGCGGCTGTTCGTCTATCACACCCAGACCGTGCCCGGGACGCCGGAATACGAGCGGTTCTCGATCATGGAACGGCGGCTGATGCGCGGCATCATGCTGCCCTCCGTCGTGCTGGCCCTGGTGTTCGGCATCGCCATGCTGACCATCGATCCGTCGCTGCTGCAGCAAGGCTGGCTGCATGTGAAGCTGACGGGGGTTGTCGTCCTGCTGGTGCTGCACCATCTGTGCATGCGGTGGCGCCGCGATTTCGCCGAAGGGCGCAACCGGCACACCGAACGCTTCTACCGCATGATGAACGAAGTGCCGGCGCTGCTGTTGCTGGTCATCCTGGTCATGGTGATCGTCCGGCCGTTCTGAGGGGCCTGGCGCTCTCGGTCGAGGAATAGCGGGATAACGAGCGTCTTCACGTTGCCTCTCCCGCCTGGCGGGAGAGGTCGGACGTCTCTTGGGACGTCCGGGTGAGGGTTGGTCCCGGCCTCGACGAAGAACCCTCACCCGGAGCCGCTTTGCGTCTCCGACCTCTCCCGCAAGCGGGAGAAGCAAAGCGCAGTGAGCGTGGCTCGGCCCAAAATCATTCCAGCTTTAGTGTGGGCCGTAACCGCCCAGTCCGGCAGCGGCGATCACCGCCACAATGATGGCGTTCTTCATCAAATCCCCCTCCCCCGACAATCAATCGAGCAATGATATCTCTCCCAATTCGAACTCTCGTCTGCCCCGCCCCGGCTGGCAATACGGGTCCGCCCCGATATTCCTGCCGCACCGGCGGCTCTGCGATTGACTTGCGGCAAGTCATTCGATAACCATCAGGTGTTCCCAGTGGTCTTCCGGCGCTCATCGAAGCGCCGCACGGTCGAGCCCTTCGTGCCGTGGGACCGGACATCCTGCCGAGAGACCTTTCCAAAGACGCCGCGCCGCTGGCGATCTGCCCACGCCCATCAGGGTTCCCATGCATCTGCAAGAATTAAAAGAGAAGTCTCCGAGCGAGCTTCTCGCCTATGCCGAAGAGCTTGAAGTCGAAAACGCGAGCATGCTGCGCAAGCAGGACATGATGTTCGCAATCCTCAAGCAACTGGCTGAAAACGAAGTCGCCATTTTCGGATCCGGTGTGCTCGAAGTCCTGTCGGACGGCTTCGGATACCTGCGGTCCCCGGAATCGAATTACCTGCCCGGCCCGGACGACATCTATGTGTCGCCGCAGCAGATCCGCCGCTTCGGGGTGCGCACCGGCGACACCATCGAAGGCGAGATCCGCGCGCCGAAGGAAAACGAGCATTA
>NZ_JBYRFX010000455.1:0-2739 GCF_057815775.1 Inquilinus sp. | reverse complement strand
GGTGCAGGATCTGGATCGCGTCGGTGTTGCCCTGCGCCGCCAGCGCCTCGATCCCCGCCGTGGTGGTCGCCGGCAGGCCGCGCTCGCGCGCCTGGGCCAGGATCGCCTGGCGCGGGGCGATGGTGTCGAGGCAGCCGCGCTTGCCGCAGCGGCAGGGCAGCCCGCCCGGCTCGATGGTGCAATGCGCGATCTCGCCGGCGCCGCCGCCATGGCCGCGATACAGCGCCCCGTCGACATAATGGGCACAGCCGATGCTGTCACCGAAGGTGACGGTGGTGAAGCTGCGATAATCCCGCGCCAGGCCGTACAGCCGCTCGCCGGTGGCGACGGCGTTGGCGTCGTTCTCCAGGGTGGCCGGCACGCCGGTCGCCGCCGTCACCATCGCCGCCACCGGCAGGTCGATCCAGCCGAGATTGGCCGAATGCAGGCAGCGGTCCTGGTCGTTGTTGACCAGGCCGGACAGGGCGACGCCGATGCCGCGCAGCCGGTCGGCCGCAATGCCGGCCTGGTCCAGCAGATGCGGCACCGCCTCGCGGATGGTGTCGGCGATGCGTTGCGGGTCGTTCGACCAGGGCGCGGTGCGCTGGCCCAGCACCGCGCCCTGCAGATCGGCCAGCACCAGCGTCACCGGCTCCTCCACGATCGAGGCGCCGATGAAATAGCCGTAGCTCGGGTTCAGCGTCAGCAGGATCGACGGCCGGCCCTGGCGGCCGAGGACGGCGGTGTCGCTTTCCGCCAGCGCGCCGTCCTGGATCAGCTCGCGGCTCAGCCCCGTGATCGCCGCCTTGCTCAGCCCGGTCAGCGCCGACAGCTCGGACCGGCTCAGCGGACCGCGGTCGGTCACGGCTTTGAGCAGGGAGCGTTTCGACGGGTTGGCCATATGCCTCGGGACCAGAGCGAAAGGGACCGCCGGCGCTACCGAAATCCCCGGCCGCCCCGACGTCTGACTTGACAGTTAGTTTACGAATTGAATTTAATCAAGCAACAGGCTTCATGAACCGAACAAAATCACCGGGCACTCCGGATCGATTCGAACAGTGGGGGACGACATGACCATTCTGATCGACCGGCGCGGCGCGCTGGCCCTGGGCGGGGCACTGGGACTGGCGGCGATGCTGAAGGGCCGCGGCGCCTTTGCCGCCGATGCCGGGCAGATCGTGATCATGCAGAGCGAGGCGCCGCGCAGCATGGACCCGGCGGACCAGACCGCGACCTACAGCTCGGCGATCCTGGAGCCGATGTATGAGGGCCTGACCGGCTACAATGAGAAGATGGAGCTGATCCCCGTCCTGGCCACCAAATGGGAGGGCGACGCGACCGGCACCACCTGGACCTTCACCCTGCGCCAGGGCGTGAAGTTCCATGACGGCGAGCCCTGCAACGCCGATGCCGTGATCGCCGCCTTCGCCCGACATCTGGACGAGAAGCGCGGCCTGGCCGCCAGCGGCCGCTTCCGCGCTGTGGTCGGCGAGGTCAAGGCGGTGGATGCCGACACCATCCGCTTCACCCTGAAGCGCCCCTACCCCGCCTTCCTCAAGCTGCTGGCCCAGGCCTCGGCCACGATCGTCAGCCCGAAGGCCGACAAGGCCGGCACGCTGGGCCGCGCCGCTGTCGGCACCGGCCCGTACAAGCTGGCCGAGTACAAATCGGGCGAATACGTGCTGTCCGAGGCCAACGCCGATTATTGGGGCGACAAGGCGCCGACCAAGACCCTGAAGTGGATCTGGACCCAGGAAGCGGCCGTCATGAACATGGCGGTGCAGACCGGCGACGCCGACATCGTCGTGCCGCTGCCGCCGGTCTTCGCCGCGCCGATCAAGGCGAACCCGGAGCTGAGGCTGATCGAGGGCAACCCGACCGCGGTGTTCTGGGTGGCGCTGAACTGCAAGCTGGCGCCGCTGGACGACGTCCGCGTCCGTCAGGCGCTGAACCTGGCCACCGACAGGGCCGGGCTGGTCAGCAACCTGCTCTACGGCTTCGGCCTGCCGGCGGCCTCGCCCCTGTCGCCCGCCGTGTTCGGCTACGACCCGACGGTCGAGGGCTATGTCCTGGATGTCGCCAAGGCCAAGTCGCTGCTGGCCGAGGCCGGCCATGCCGACGGCATCACCATCAATGTCGCGGTGCAGGAGCCGGAAGCGCCGATCGCCGAGATCCTGCAGGGCATGTGGGCCGCGGCCGGCATCACCCTGAACATCCAGCGGATGGAGAGCGGGGTGTGGACCGCTGCCGCTTTCGGCACGCCGGAGGAAAAGGCGGCCCAGGGCGTGCACAGCGTCATCGCCTCCTGGTCCACCGGCACCTTCGACGCCGATCTGCAGCTGAAGCCGCTGTACTACACCGACAGCTGGTCGCCGAAGGGCGCCAATCTCGGCTTCTACAGCAACGCCGAGCTGGACGGGATCCTGGACAAGGCCGGGTCGTCGACCGACGAGGCCGAGCGCAAGACCCTGTACGCCAAGGCCCAGCGCATCATCGTCCAGGATGCGGCGCATGTGCTGCTGTACTACCCCAACGACCTCGCCGCCGCCCGCGCCGAGATCAAGGGCGCCTGGCTGCAGCCCGGCGGCCAGATCGTCCCGGAACGCGCGACGAAGGCTTGACGTTGGCCGTCGCTGACATCAGCGCACCGCTGCGACCCTTCTACTCTCCCCCCCCCCTTGCGGGAGGGGGTAGGGGGAGGGGTTTGGCGCCGTCGGAACCCAAATCGGCAGGCCGTCGCAACCGGCAGCGATTCTGCAT
>NZ_JBYRFX010000454.1:0-31374 GCF_057815775.1 Inquilinus sp. | reverse complement strand
GCGACGTGTTCCGCATCACCCCGGCGGTCGACGATTTGGCGCTGGAGCCCGACGGCCGCGCCCTGACCCTGACCGGCCGCTTCCTGCCGGACACGGTGTACACGCTGCGGATCGACCCCGGCAGCGTGAAGGATGTCCGGGGACGGCCGCTGTCGGGCGCCGCGACCTCCACCCGCTTCGTCTTCCCGCCCGACCTGCCGGCGCTGGCCTGGGATGCCGGCCAGGGCATCAGCGAGCGCTTCGGGCCGCAGATGGTGCCGCTGCGCGGCCATGGCTATGACCGCGCCGATATCCGCATCCACCGCATCGACCCGCTGGGCCGCGACTTCTGGCCGTTCCCGCCGGAAGGGCTGACCACCCAGGACGACACCGCGCCGCCGCTGGCCGGCAACGAGCCGTCGGCCTGGACCGACGCGGCCAAGATCGACCGCGACGCCATGGCCGCGCGCATCGCCGCCCTCGGCTCCCCCGCCGTGTCTGAGATGGTGCCCCTGCCCTCGCTGCGCGGCGGCGTGTCGGCCAAGTTCGGCCTCGACCTCAAGCCACTGCTGCAGAAGATCACCGGCGCGGACCAGCCCGGCACCTATCTGGTCGGGCTGCGGCCGATCGACGGCGGCGACCGGCGCTGGCTGCGGCTGCAGGTCACGGACCTGACCCTGTCGACGGTGGAGGAGCCGCAGCGCATCCGCTTCACCGTGACCTCGCTGAACACCGCCAAGCCGATCGACGGCGCCGAGATCCGCCTGGAAGGCGTGCGCGACGACAAATTCGTCACCCTGCAGCGCGGCGTCACCCAGGCCGATGGCAGCTTCAGTTGGGCGCCGAAGGGCAACACCGCCGACGAGCCGGAGATCCGCCGCATCGTCGTGACCAAGGGCACCGACACGCTGGTGCTGGAGCCCGACAACGGGCCGGAGCAATACGCCCAGGAGAACTGGACCAAGCCGGAGGAGCCCTGGCTGGCCTGGGGCTTCGGCGACGTCGCCGCGCGGCGCGAGCAGGCACAGATCCTGTGCCATGTCTTCACCGAGCGGCCGATCTACCGGCCGGAGGAGCCGATCGAGATCCGCGGCTTCGTCCGCTCCTATCTCGGCGGCGGCCTATCCTTCGCCAGCGGTAAGGGCGAGGTCGTCATCAACGGCCCGGACGACCAGGAATGGCGCCTGCCGGTGTCGCTGGACGCCAATGGCGGCTTCTACCAGCGCTTCGAGGAAACGACGACGGCGACGGGCGACTACAGCGTCCGCTTCGTCGACGCCGACGGCACCGAATGCGGCCAGGTGCCCTTCAAGAAGGAGGCATACAAGCTGCCGACCTTCGAGGTGCTGCTGAACGGCCCGGATTCGGCGCCGCTGGACAGCCAGATCCAGGTGTCGCTGCTAGCGCGCTACTTCGCCGGCGGCCTGCTGGCCGATCGCCCGATCAAGTGGCGGGTGACGCAGTTCCCCTACAGCTGGACCCCGCCGGGCCGCGAAGGCTTCCTGTTCTCCAGCGATTCCCGCTTCTCCGGCGAGCATGAGTTCCGCTCGACCCCGGTGCTGCAGCAGGACGGCAAGACCGATGCCGGCGGGTCCGCCCAGATCACCCTGGACCCGACGATCGAGCCGACCGCCCAGCCGCGCCGCTATGTGGTCGAGGCCACGGTCACCGGCGACGACGACATGCAGATCCGCAGCACCCAGCATGTGGTGGCGCTGCCGCCCTTCACCCTGGGGCTGAAGGTGCCGCGCTATTTGCCGAAGGCCGAGGCGGTGGATCCGGAGATCCTGGCGGTCGACGGCGCCGGCAAGCCGATCGCCGGCGTCGAGATGACGGTCCGGCTGGTGCGCCGCAACTGGAACGCCGTGCTGCAGGCCAGCGACTTCAGCCAGGGGTCGGCGAAATACGTCACCCAGGTGATCGACGAGACGCTGGAGGAGCGCAAGGTCACCTCGACCACCGATGTGCAGACGCTGCACTTCGCCCTGCCGGATGCCAGCGTCTACATCGTCTCGGTCGAGGCGGCGGACAAGATCGGCCGCGCCCAGTCGGTCAAGGTCGACCTGTTCGCCGCCGGCGACACGCCGGTGACCTGGTCGCGGCCGCCGGGGCAGAACGTCACCGTCACCGCCGACAAGGATGCCTACGCCCCCGGCGAGACGGCGACGCTGGTGATCGAAAGCCCGTTCCAGACCGCCCGCGCACTGGCGGTGGTGGAGGAGCCGGAAGGCCGCTTCCGCTACGACTGGGTCGACATCACCAACGGCTTCGGCCGCTATGCCGTGCCGATCCGCAAACAGCAGATGCCCAAGCTGGCGGTGCATTTCCTGATCATGCGCGGCCGCCTGGCCGGCCCCGACCAGTCCGCCACCGCTCCCTTCGACCAGGGCAAGCCGGTGACACTGGCGACCACCGCCTGGGTCAAGGTCACGCCGGTCGAGAACCAGGTGGCGGTAGCGATCGACGCGCCGCCCAGCGCCCGCCCGGCGCAGGAGATCGAGGTGACGCTGCACCTGGCCGACGCCAAGAATAAGCCGCTGCCGGGCGAAGCCACCTTCTGGATGATCGACCAGGCCGTGCTGTCCCTGGCCAAGGAACAGCCGCTGGACCCGCTGCCGAAGTTCATCGTCGCCCGCATGTCGCAGATGGCGGCGCGCGACACCCGCAACATGGCCTTCGGCGTGATCCCGCTGGAGGAGGTGCCGGGTGGCGACGAGGCGACCGATGAATGGGGGGTGGAGAACATCTCCGTCCGCCGCAACTTCAACCCGGTGCCGATCTACCTGCCGCATGTCCAGGTCGGGCCGGACGGCACCGCCAAGGTCAAGGTCAAGCTGCCGGACACGCTGACCGTCTACAAGCTGCGCGCCGTGGTCACCAGCGGTCCCGACCGCTTCGGCTTCGGCGTCGGCGAGGTCAAGGTGCGCCAGCCGATCGTGGCCCAGCCCGCCCTGCCCCGCTTCGTGCGGCCGGGCGACAGCTTCGATGCCGGCCTGATCGGCCGCGTGGTCGAAGGACCGGCCGGGTCCGGCCGCGCCGGCATCAGCGTCGACGGGCTGACGGTCGAAGGGTCGAAGGACCGCGCCTTCGCCTGGGACGGCAACAGGCCGGCGAAGATCACCTTCCCGGTCTCGGTGCCCGACCCGGCGCCGGGCCAGGACACGGCCAAGCTGCGGCTGGTGCTGCAGCGCGACGCCGACAAGGCCGGCGACGCGGTCGAGATCGCGCTGCCGATCCGGCCGGACCGGCCGCCGCTGCGCCAGCACAGCATCGTCGACCTGGCCCCCGGCGCCAAACAGGACCTGCTGGCGGCGCCGGGCGATGTCCGCCCCGGCTCCTACACCGCGTCGGTGGCGATGGCGGCGGACCCGGCGCTGGTGCGGCTGGTCGCCGGGCTGAACGCCCTGGCCGACTATCCCTTCGGCTGCACCGAACAGGTGATGGCGCTGTCCAGCGCCGAGCTCGCCCTGAAGCCCTATGCCCCGATCCTCGCGGCCGCCGGGCTGCAGGACCGCATCTCGGCCGATGTGCAGAAGACGATCCAGAGCATCGTCCGCACCACCGACGAGGACGGGCTGGTCGGCTTCTGGCCGAAGTCGCGCGGCTCGGTGATGCTGACCGCCGCGTCCTACTATTTCCTGGTCCAGGCGGAGAAGGCCGGCGAGACCGTCGACCCGGCCCTGAAGGACCGGCTGGCCCAGGTGCTGAAACAGGCGCTGCGGTCGGATTATCCCCGCTTCCTGCAAGGCGAGGAGATCCGCGAGCGGGTCGCCGCCCTGGCCGCGCTGGCCGCGGGCGGGACGCTCGACCCGGCCTATGTCGCGGAGCTGAGCCGCCGGGCCTCGCTGCTGCCGCTGGAATCGCTGGCGCAGGTGACGGAGATCGTCGCCGCCTCGGCCGATGCCGATCCGCGCCAGGTCTCGGCCCTGCTGGACCAGGTCAAGGCCAATGTCCGGCTGCTGTCGCGCAATGGCCAGCCGGTCTATGCCGGGCTGCAGGACCGGCCGGCCGACCCGATGGTGCTGCCGTCGGAGACGCGCACCCTGTCGGAGGTGATGCTGGCCGTGGTCCGCGCGGCGCCGGAAGACCCGCTGCTGGGCCAGTTGCGCACCGGGCTGATCGGGCTGGGCGACGGCTCCGGCTGGGGCAGCACCAATGCCGACGCGGCCGCGCTGCGCGCGCTGGCCGCGGCCTGGGTGGCGCCGAGCGGGTCGGTGCCCGTCGCCGCCTCGCTGGCCGGCACCGAGCAGACCGGCACGCTGGAGCCCGACGCGCCGGTGCTGCACTGGACGACGACTTCGGGCGGCGCGGTCACGGTGGCCAATCACGGTGGCCAGTCGGTGGTGGCACTCGGCGATGCGCGCTGGCTGCCCAAGGCCCCCGGATCGGCGGCGGCCGCGGTGCAGGATGGCTTCGTGCTGTCGCGCCAGCTGTACCGGGTGCCCGCCGACGGCCCGCTGGAGCGGCTGGATGCCGGCGGCGACGGCGCCATCCATGTCGCCTCCGGCGAGGTGGTCGAGGAGGTGATGGAGCTGATCAACCCCGAGCCGCGGGTCCAGGTCGCCATCCGCCTGCCGATCGCCGCCGGGTTCGAGCCGCTGAACCCGAACCTGGCGACGGCACCGGCCGAGGCCGCGCCGTCGGCCGGGCCGTCGGCGCCGCCGAGCTATTCCAGCTATGGCGACGACGAGGTCCGGGTGTTCTACGACCGGCTGGACAAGGGGACGCTGACCTTGCGCTTCCGCCTGCGCGCCCAGGTCGCCGGCAGCTTCATCCAGCCGCCGGGCGAGGCCGAGATGATGTACCGGGCGGGTGTCTACGGCGCCAGCGCCGGCGCCCGGATCGTCGTCAGCCCGTGAGGCGGGTCGGATGAAGATGGTCTCGGGCTGTCTCGAGGGAACGCGTTGCCTCTCCCGCTTGGCGGGAGAGGTCGGAAATCCTCTTGGATTTCCGGGTGAGGGCGGGCACTGGCCTCGACGAAGAACCCTCACCCGGAGCCGCTTCGCGTCTCCGGCCTCTCCCGCAAGCGGGAGAGGCAACACGTTCCGGCAGCCCTAGATGCAGCCCGCCTCTCTCACCACGACACCCTCGCCCCGTCGCCCCTGGCGCCGGCGGATCGGCTGGGCTGTGCTCGCCCTGTTCCTCGCCGTGTTCGGCCTCTACGCCACCCAGGTGGCGCTGCGGGCGCATCTGGAGGCGCCGGCGCCGACCCCGATCCTGTACGACCGGCAGGGCCAGTTCATCGCCCAGATCGGCCATGAGGAGCGAACCGAGGACGGCAGGCGCTTCGTCGATTACGGCTACTGGACGGTCGATCCCCTGCCCGAGCGCGTCGTGCGCGCCACCCTGGCGCTGGAGGACCGGCGGTTCTGGGACCATCCCGGCGTCGACCCGCGCGCCGTCGGCCGCGCCCTGTGGCAGAATTTGGAGGGCGGCCGGGTGCGGTCCGGCGCCTCGACCATCGCCATGCAGATCGCCCGGATGCAGCAGCCGCAGTCGCGCACCCTGTGGGCCAAGGCGGTGGAGGCCGGCACCGCGCTGGTGCTGACCCAGCGCTATGACCGGCACGTGCTGCTGGCGCATTACCTGCGCCTCGTCCCCTACGGCAATGGCAGCCACGGCATCGCCCATGCCGCGCGCTGGTATTTCGACAAGCCGGTGGCGGATCTGAGCTGGGCCGAGATCGCCCTCTTGTCCGCCATCCCGCAGGCGCCCGGCACCATGAATCCGAGGCGGCCGCTGGGCCTGGCCAAGGCCAAGCAGCGCGGCCAGCGGGCGCTGGACGAGCTGGCGCGCCAGGGCGTGATCGGGCCGGACGAGCTGGCCCAGGCCACCACCCAGCTGGCCGATCTGCGCCTGCCGCCGACGCCGCGCCGGCCCGACGCCGTCCCCGCCATCCTGCGGCTGCGCGACATGCTGGCGCGCGACGGCGCCGAATCGCTGCCCGCCACCGATCCGCGGCTGCGCACCACGCTGGACCTGACGGTCCAGGCCGAGGTCACGGCGGCGGCGCGGCGGCAGCTGCGGGCGCTGAACGCGCTGGGGGCGCAGCAGGTCGCGGTGATCGTCGCCCGCCGCGACAACCGCGAGGTGCTGGCCGATGTCGGCTCCGCCCGCTATGGCGGGCCGGATGGCGGATCGATCGATTTCAGCCGCGCCGTGCGGTCGCCCGGCAGCACGCTGAAGCCCTTCATCTACGCCCTGGCGATGCAGCGCGCGCTGCTGGCCCCGACCGACGTGATGGCCGACATGCCGGAGGGCGCGTCCGGCATTTCCAACGCCGACCGCAGCTTCCTGGGCCCGGTGCTGCCGCGCCAGGCCCTGGCCAATTCGCGCAACATCCCGGCCACCAACCTGCTGCGCCGCCTGGGGCTGGACACCGGCTTCCGCTTCTTCCGCGAACTCGGGCTGCACGACCTCGACGTGCCGGCCGAGAATTTCGGCCTGTCGATGGCGATCGGGTCGCTGCCGACCAGCCTGGATCGGCTGGTGCGGGCCTATGGCGCCCTGGCCGATGACGGCACCCTGCGCGATCTCGTCTGGTATCGCGGCCAGGCGCTGGGGCCGCCGCGCCGCGTGCTGTCGCCCGACATCGCCCGGCTGGTCACGCTGTTCCTGTCCGACCCGATGGCGCGGCTGCCCAGCTTCCCGCGCTACGGCAGCACCGAATTCCCGTTCCCGGTGGCGCTGAAGACCGGCACCTCCCAGGGCTATCGCGATGCCTGGGTGGTGGCCTGGTCGCAGGACTACATGGTCGGAATCTGGTTCGGCCGGCCGGATGCCGGGACCATGCGGCAGGTCGCCGGCGCGGGATCCGCCGCCAAGCTGGCGCAGGATGTGCTGATCGGCCTGCACGGCGCCCGGCCCGGCGATCTGCTGGACGCCAGCTTCCCGGTGCCGCGGGCCTACAAGCCGGTCGAGCTGTGCGTGCCGGATGGCGGCCCCGCCCCGTCCTTCTGCCGCCAGCGCCTGGTCGAATGGGTCAAGGCAGACGCGGCGCCGCCGGCGGCGATCCAGGCCGTCGCCCGGCCCGAGACGGACGGCCCGACGATCGGCACCGCCGAGCCGCCGCACCTGTCGATCACGATGCCGGAGCAGAACGCCCGGATCTGGCGCAACCCGGAAATGCCGCCGGCGCTCGACCGGCTGGCGCTGAAGGCGTCGGCCCCCGGCGCCACCCAGGTGGTCTGGTATGTCGACGGCGTGCCGTTCCGGACGGCCCGGCCGGACGAGACAGTCTATTGGCCGCTGACCCCAGGCGCCCACCGCTTCCAGCTGCGCCTGCCGCTGCAGGATGGGGAGTCCCGCCCGGTGCGGATCGTGGTGGAGTGAGACCGGGAGAGCCGGCAGAGCCCACCCCTCCTCCTGTCATTGCCGGGCTTGACCCGGCAATCCAGAAGATGTCGACAGCCTCTGGATGCCCGGATCAAGTCCGGGCATGACAGTGAGGGGGTGGAGGGAGTGACCTCTCCCCCTACCCTACCCGCACCACGATCTTGCCGAACGGGCCGCGGTCGAGGTGGTCCAGCGCGGCGGGCAGGTCGGCGAAGGCGTATTCGGCGTCGATGACCGGGGCCAGGCCGATGCGGTCGACGGCGCGGACCAGATCTTCCAGCCCGCGACGATGGCCGACCGAAATGCCCCGCATCACAGTCTGCTTCATCATCATCGGCACGGTCGGGGCGGTGAAGCTGAAGCCGTCGAGCAGGCCGATCAGGGCGACGCGCCCGCCCTGGGCCAGCGCCTCCGCCGTCTGCGCCATGTTGGCGCCGCCCACCAGCTCCAGCACGTGGTCGGCGCCGCGGCCGCCGGTCAGCTCGCGCACCGCCCGCCCCCAGTTGGGCGTGGCATGGCGGTCGATGCCATGCGCCGCGCCCAGGGCCCGGGCCCGCTCCAGCTTGGCGGGATCGCCTGATATCACGATCGCCTCGGCGCCATGGGCCCGGGCCAGCTGGACGCCGAACAGCGCCACGCCGCCGGTGCCCTGCGCCACCACCGTCTCACCCGCGCGCAGGCCGGCATCGACCAGGGCGGACCAGGCGGTCAGCCCGGCGCAGGGCAACGTGCTGGCCGCCGAATCGTCCAGCGTGCGCGGCGCCGCCACGGCCCAGTCCTGCGACAGCACCAGATACTCCGCCAGCACCCCCGGCAGCGGCCCGCCCAGGGCCGCCCGCCGCCCGGTGGCCAGGCCGTCGATCCAGCCCGGCCAGAAGGTGCCCAGCACCCGGTCGCCGACCGCGAACCGCGTCACCCCGGCGCCGGCCTCGGCCACCGTTCCGGCCATGTCCGATCCCGGCGTGAACGGAAAGTCGAGGGTCTGGCCCATGCCGGTCTCGATGGTCAGCTTGTCGCGATAGTTCAGCGACACCGCCCCGACCTTGACCAGGATCTCGCCCGGCCCCGGCTGCGGCACCGGGGTGTCGATGAGGGCCAGGGTCTCACGGCCCAGCCGGGAATTCTGCCACCGCTTCATGCTCTGCTCGTTCCGCTTCGGTCCGGCCCCATTCGAGCCGCCGGAAGCATAGGCGAGGTGATTTCTCTCCAGTGCGGCCGATATTTCCCATTACTGTAGATCTGAAAGAACCAATCGGACCCAGCCATGATCGATCGCCTCAACGGCGTTAGCCTGTTCGTCCAGGCCGCGGAGGCCGGCGGTTTCGCCCTGGCGGCCGACCGCGTCGGCCTGTCCCGCTCCGCCGTCGGCAAGGCGATCGCCCGGCTGGAGGAGCGGCTGGGCACGCGCCTGTTCCACCGCACCACGCGCAGCCAGAGCCTGACCGAGGCCGGCCAGGCCTATTACGAGCGCTGCCGTCGCGTGCTGGCCGAGCTGGAGGCGGCGGAGGCCGATAACGACACCGGCCGGGCGGCGCCGTCGGGCCGGCTGAGGGTGACGGCGCCGGTGCTGATCGGCCGCCGTTTCGTGGCGCCGGTGCTGCTGGACCTGGTCCGGCAGCATCCGGGGCTGAGCCTGGAGATCGCTTTCACCGACCGCCAGGCCGACCTGGTCGAGGACGGCATAGACTTGGCCGTCCGCGCCGCCCCGCTGCCCGATGTGGTCGGCCTGGCGACGCGGCGCCTGGCCCGCCTGCCCATGGTGGTCTGCGCCACCCCGGCCTATCTGGCGGCGCGCGGCCGCCCGGCGGCGCTGGAGGAGTTGCCGGCCCACGACCTGCTGGTCTATGGCCGGGACGGCCGGTCCCTGCCCTGGCGCTTCATCGAGCCCGACGGCCGTGTCCGGGCGATGATCCTGGATGGCAGGATCCGCTTCGACGATCTGGACTCCCTGGTCGAGGCCACGGCCGCCAGCCTCGGCATCGCCATGCTTCTCCACTGGCAGGTCGCCGGCCGGCTGCGCGACGGCACCCTGGTGCAGCTGTTCACCGACCGGCCAGACTTCGCCTTCGATGTCCATGCCTTATGGCCGCAGAGCCGCCACCTGCCGTCCAAGACCCGCGCCGCCATCGATGCGCTGGCGGCGCGGCTGCCGGCGCTGATGGGCACCGACCCGGGCTAAGCCTTCGTCGGATCCGGCGCCGGGCCGTGTGTCGGCTCTGCCGCCGCCGCGGTCTTGCCTTCGGTCTCGTGCTTCGCCGCCAGCAGCATGTATACGGCCGGCACCACGAACAGGGTGAACAGCGTGCCGATGGCCAGGCCGCTGGCGATGACCAGCCCCATGTTGAACCGCGACACCGCCCCGGCGCCGCTGGCCACGATCAGCGGCACCACGCCCAGCACCATGGCGCCTGTGGTCATCAGGATCGGGCGCAGCCGGATGGCGGCGGCGCCTTCGATCGCCTCGCGCTTGGTCTTGCCCGCCTTCTGCAGGCCGTTGGCGACCTCGACGATCAGGATGCCGTGCTTGCTGATCAGCCCCATCAGCGTCACCAGCCCAACCTCGGTGTAGATGTTCATCGTGGCGCCGCCGACGCCGACGCTGATGAAGGCCAGCGCCCCGGCGATGGACATCGGCACCGAGACCAGGATGATCAGCGGGTCGCGGAAGCTGTTGAACTGGGCCGCCAGCGCCAGGAAGATGATGATCAGCGCCAGGGCGAACATCTGCACGATGCCGCTGGATTCCTGGACCGTCTGCCGCGACTGGCCGCCGTAATCCACGGAATAGCCCTGCGGCAGCGTCTGGGCGGCCAGGTTCTGCAGCGTGGCGAGGGCGGTGCCCGCGTCGACGCCCGGTGCGGCGACGCCCTGGATCGTCGCCGAGTTGAGCTGCTGGAAATGGGCGATCGAGCGCGGCGCCGCCTCCAGCTTGATGGTGGCGATGGCCGAGAGCGGGATCTGCGTGCCGTTCACCACCGCGATCGGGTAGTTCAGGATCTGGTCGCTGTTGAGGCGCGAGCGCTGCTGCACCTGCGGGATGACCTGGTAGGACCGGCCGTCGATGCTGAAATAGTTGACGAAGCCGCCGCCGAGGATGGTCGCGAGCCAATTGCCGACATCGCTCATTGTCAGGCCGAGCTGGGCCGCCTTGTCGCGGTCGATCACGATCTCGTCCTGCGGCTTGTCGATCTGCAGGTCCTTGTTCAGGAAGATGAACTGGCCGGATTTCAGCGCCGCCTGCAGGAAGGCGTCGGAGACGTCGTTAAGTTCCTCGAACCCGTTGGTGGTGCCGATCACGAACTGGACCGGCAGGCCGTTGCTGCCCGGCAGCGGCGGCAGCTGGAACGCCACGCTCTGCGACCCGGCGATCTTGCCGACATCCGCCTGCAGCAAGGGCTGCAGCACGGCGGCGCTCCGGGTCCGCTGATCCCAGGGCTTGAACACCTCGATGCCGATCGAGGTCGAGGGGGAATCGATGGTGAGGGTGTGGTCGACCTCGGGATAGGTCCGCATCGCGGCGGCAACCTGGGTGGAATTCGCGAGCTTCTGCTCCAGCGTCGCCTGCGGCGGGTTGGTGGTCGAGACCAGCACAGCGCCCTGGTCCTCGCTCGGCGCCAGCTCACTCTGCGCCCCGCCATACAGGAAGTAGATGCTGCCCAGGACGATGGCGGCGAAGACCAGCGTCACCGGAATCGTGTTGAGGCTGCCGTGCAGCAGGTATTTGTAGGGGCGCAGCAGCTCGTTGAACCGCCGGTCGATGAAGTCCGACAGCCGTTCTTCCCAGCCGCTGCGATCCTCCAGATGGACCTTCAGGATGCGCGAGCACATCATCGGCGTCAGCGTCAGCGCGATGATCATCGACACGGTGACGGCGCCGACCAGGGTGAAGGCGAATTCGGTGAACAGCGCGCCGGTCAGGCCGCCCTGGAAGCCGATCGGGACATAGACCGCGATCAGCACGACGGTCATGGCGATGATCGGCCCAACCAGTTCGCGGGCGGCGTCGAACGCCGCCTGCATGGGTTTCGCCCCCTCCTCGATATGGCGGTTGACGTTCTCGACCACGATGATCGCGTCATCGACCACCAGCCCGATGGCCAGCACCAGCGCCAGCAGGGTCAGCAGGTTGATGGAGAAGCCGAAGACCAGCATCATCGCGAAGGTGCCGACCAGCGACAGCGGGATCGCCACGATCGGGATGAAGACCGACCGCGGCGACCCCAGGAACGCGAAGACCACGAAGATCACGATCAGCAGCGCCTCACCCAGGCTGGTGACGACCTCACGGATCGAGCTGCTGACGAAGGCGCTGGAGTCGTAGATGACAGCGGTGTTCAGCCCGATCGGCAGCTGGGCCTTGATCGCCGGCATCGCGGCGTTCACGCCGGCGACGACGTCGAGCAGGTTGGCGCTCGGCGCGACCTGGATGCCCATGAACACGCCGGGCTTGCCGTCGAAGCTGGACTGGCTTTCGTAGTCCTGGGCGCCGAGCACGACGTTGCCGACATCCTTCAGCCGGATCAGCGCGCCGTTGACCTGCTTGACCACGAGGTTCCGGAACTGCTCGACATCATGCAGGTCCGTGGTCGCGGTCAGCGTGATCTGGGTCATCGTGCCCTTGGTGTTGCCGATGCCCGAGATGAAGTTGTTGTTGTTCAGCGCGGTATTCACGTCGGCCGCGGTCAGCCCGTATGAGGCGAGCTTGTCGGGGTCGAGCCAGACCCGGAGCGCGAACACCTTGGGGCCGAGGATCTCCGCCGTCTGCACGCCCTGCACCGCCTGCAGCTTGGGCTGCACCACGCGGGTCAGGTAGTCGGTGATCTGGTTCGCCGCCAGCACATCGCTGTTGAAGCCGATATACATGGCGTCGATGGTCTGGCCGACCGCCAGGGTGATGGTCGGCTGCTGCGCCGCGGGCGGCAACTGGTTGATGACCGAATTGACCTTGGTGTTGATCTCGGTCACCGCCGCGTCCGAGTTGTAGTTCAGCAGCAGGTTGACGGTGATGATCGAGGTGCCGCTGGTGCTGGTCGAGGTCATGTAGTCGATGCCGTTCGCCTGGGCGATGGCATTTTCCAGCGGCGTGGTGATGAAGCCGGCCACCACGTCGGGGTCGGCGCCGAAATAGGTGGTGGTGACGGTCACCACCGCATTCTCGGTCTTCGGATACTGGCGGATCGCCAGCGAATTGAAGGACTGGTAGCCGATCACCACGATCAGCAGGCTGACCACCAGGGCCAGCACCGGACGCCGGATGAAAAGATCGGTGATGTTCATGGCGCGCGCCTCAGCTCGGGTCCGCCGGGGCGGCCTTGGGATCGCTGGGCGGCGTCACCGTGTTGTTGACGACGACCGGCGACCCGTTCTGCAGCTTGAGCTGGCCGGAGGTGACGATGGTCTGCCCGGGGTCGATCCCCTTCAGCACCGCGATCTGGTCGCCGCGGGTCTGGCCCGTCGTGACGAAGCTCTGGTTCGCCACCATCTGCTTCTGGCCGTTGGCGTCCTTCTCGGAGACGATGAAGACGACGTTGCCATAGGGGTTGATGGTGACCGCCGTCGCCGGCAGCGTGACGTATTGCTGCGGCGCACCGACCGCGATCGACACCTTGCCGTACATGCCGGGCAGCAGCCGGTGGTCCGGGTTGGCGAAGCTGGCCCGGATCGTCAGGCTGCGGCTTGATGTGTCGACCACCGGGCTGATCGCGGTGATCTTGCCGTCGAAGCCCTGGCCGGCATAGCTGTCGACCGAGGCCGTCACCACCTGCCCGACCTTGAGCTGTGACAGCGCCTGCTGCGGCAGGGTGAAGTCGAACAGGATCGGGTCCAGCGCCTGCAGCGTCACCATGGTGGTGCCGGCGCTGAGATACTGGCCGAGATCGACTTGGCGCGTGCCGAGCCGGCCGGCGAAGGGCGCCTTGACCGTCTTCTCGTCGATCAGGGCCTGCTGCCCGATCACCTGGGCCTGCGCACTCTTCAGATTGGCCGAGTCGGTGTCGACCGTGGCCTGGCTGACGCCCTGGGCCTTGAGCTGGCGCAGGTCGCGGTCATAGGTGATCTGGGCGTTGTCGGCCGTTGCCTGCAACTGCTGCAGGGTGGCGACGTCGTTGTCCAGCCGCAGCTGGAACAGCACGGCGCCGGCCTGGACATCCTGGCCATCGGTGAAGCTGAACTTGTCGAGAATACCAGACGCCTCGGAGGACAGGTTGGCGCCGTTCACGGCCCGGAAACTGCCCACCGCCTCCAGCTGTGCCTGCCAGTCCGACTTGGCGGCGACGGTGGTCGACACCGTCTGGGCGGGGTTGGCGCGCGACGCCAGGAACTGCGCGATCATCTTGCCCTTGAACACCTGGAACCCGAAGATTCCGCCCAGGATCACGCCGATCACGATCAGCATGATCACCATGCGCGTGATCAGCGACGCCGTTCTGCTCTTGGCCATGTTTAGTCCGTCATCACTTCGGCAGGCTGGGGGTCGGCTGATAGTCGCCGGTGGGCACGTCGGTCCGGTTCCACCAGCCGCCACCGAGCGCCTGGAACAGCGCGGCGGTGTCGGTCAGCCGCAAGGCCTGGGCCTGGATGCGGCCGATCCGGGCGTTCAGCAGGCTGGTCTGGGCGGTCAGGACCGTCGTGTAGGTCGTAGCACCCGCCTGGAACTGGCTGCGGGCGATGTTCAGGCTGCGCTGGGCTGCCTGTTCGGCCGCCAGCTGTGCCTTCAGCGTGTCGGCGTCGTACTGGATCGCGTGCAGCGAATTGGCAACATCCTCGAACGAGGACAGCACCGTGCTGCGATACTGCGCCGCCGCCACGTCGAAGCCGGCTTCGGTCGCCCGCTTCTCCGACAGCAGCGTGCCGCCGTCGAAGATGGTCTGGACGATGCTGCCGGCCAGGCTCCACGCCACCGTGCCGGGCGAGAACAGATTGCCGAAGGTGCTGGCACTGCTGCCGTAGCTGCCGCTGAGCGAGATCTGCGGCAACATGTTGGCGATGGCCACGCCGATCTTGGCGCTGGCCGCATGCAGCTGCGCTTCCGCCGACCGGATGTCGGGCCGCTGCTCGACCAGCTTCGACGGCAGGGACAGCGGCAGGTCCGCCGGCAAGGTCAGCGAGGACAGCTGGAAATCATCGCCGGAGATCTCGCTGGGGAAGCGGCCGAGGAACACGGCGAGCTGGTTGCGCTGCTGCGCCAGCTGCTTCTGCAGCGGCGGCAGCGACGCCTCATCCTGCGCCACCACGGCCTCCTGCTGCGCCACATCGGCCTGCGAGATGCCGCCGAGCGCGAATTGCTGCTGCAGGATGCCCAGGAAGGAGCGTTCGGTCTTGATGATGTCCTGGGTCGCGTCGATCTGCGCCCGCAGAGAGGCTTCCTGGATCGCCGCGGTGACCACGTTGCTGCTGATGGTGAGGTAGCTGGCCTCGAGCTGGAACTGCTCGTAATCGGCCGTGGCCTGCAGCGATTCGATGTTGCGCCGCGTGCCGCCCCAGACGTCCAGGTCGTAGGACACGTCGACCGACGCATTGTAGACATTGAAGACCGAGGTCACGGTCCGGGTTCCGCCGGTCGGCGACGAGCCGGTGCTGTTGGTCTGCTGCCGCTCGCCGGAGCCGCTGCCGGTGATCGTCGGGAACAGGGCGCCCTGCCCGGCCGCGACATTCTCCTGCGCCTGGCGCAGCGTCGCCTGGGCGGATTGGATGTCGGGGTTGGCCTTCAGCGCCTCGGCGATCAGCCGGTCGAGCGAATCCGAACGGAACACGCGCCACCAGTCGCCCGGGATGTCCCGGCCGTTCTGGATGCGTTGCGCCGTACCACCAGCGACCTTGGCCGCAGAGGTTTGAGTCAGCGGGGAGCCGGGCGTGTACTGGGCGACGCCAGGCGCGTCCGGCCGCTGGAAGTCGGGACCGACCGCGCAGCTCGCCAGGACCAGGGCGGACAGCGAGGCGACGCCCCGAAGCAGTTGAGAGTTCACGGGCAGAGACAATCGCAGTGATCGGGAGGAGTACTATACCATCGAAACCATCGGGCCGGTCCGGCCGTGGGGGGAAACCGGACCGGCCCGACCGGCCCGTCAGCCGGCGCTTGGCGCCGGGCGCTCGGCCTGGGGCTCGGAGCGCTGGTCCTGCGGACCGGGACCGAAAAAGGGCTGCGGACCATGATGCGGCCCCATCCGCGCCTCGGCCTGCTGCAGCAGGACAAGCTGGTCCGGCGTCAGCTTCTGGCGCAGCGCTGCGATCGCCGCCTTCAGCTTCGTCGCCGTGTCGGCCTTGGCGATCACCGTATCGGCCAGATGCTCGGGCCGGCCGAACGGATCGCCGCGGTCGGCCATCATGGCACCACGCGCCGGCGGCTCCATCAGCGCGAGCAGCGCGCTGGTGTAGTCCCGCCAGGCGTCGAGCTGGTCGGATCGGATGCCGACGATGGTCTCCATCGTGGCGAGGTGGCGTGCCATGCCCAGTCGGAAGAAGTCTGGACGGCGATGCCAGCCGGAGCCGCCACCGTCAGCATGGTCACCGTCAGGGCCAGCCGACGCTGGCACGGCCCCTTGCGGAGCATGGATCGCGTCGACGTTGACAGGGTCGGCCAGTGCGGCGCCACCCGGGCTCATGACCGTGCCGAGGGAGAGGCCGACCACGCTGGCCGTCGCAATGCCGATGATGGCGACGGTGGATCTCATCTGCAGCCTCGCAATGTTGCTGTCGATAGAGCGAAGCTAGGCGAGCCGTGTTGCTGCGGTTCGTCGCCGTGTTGCCGAATGTGAACCGTTCGACGAAATTGATGTCCGAACATTGCTGGCGGAATTCCCGCAATACTCCGTTGCAAAAAACCCGTCGCGCGGCGGCGTCGAGGCCGTAAAGATCACGGCAACAACTTTTCGGCTTCATTCATCGATGCAGACTTCCCCTCATATTCTTGTCGTGGACGACGACCCGGAGATCCGGCGCCTGCTCGGCCGCTATCTCGACAGCCAGAACCTCCGGGTCAGCCTCGCCGCCGATCGACGCGAATGCGAGGAGCGGCTGGTCGACGGCCGGATCGACCTGGTGGTGCTGGACGTGATGCTGCCGGACGGTTCCGGGCTGGACATCTGCCGCGACCTGCGCCAGCGCCGGCCGACCCTGCCGGTGATCCTGCTGACCGCGCTGAAGGAGGATATCGACCGCATCATCGGGCTGGAGATCGGGGCCGACGACTATATCGGCAAGCCGTTCAACCCGCGCGAACTGGTGGCCCGGATCCGGGCGGTGCTGCGCCGCGCCGCCGGGACGACGCCGCTGGAAGAGCCTACGGCCGGACGCTATCACTTCGCCGGCTTCACCGCCGACCCGGCCGCCCGGCGCATCGTCGATGCCGGCGGGGCGGAGGTGGTGCTGACCGGCGCGGAATTCGAGCTGCTGCTGGCCTTCCTCGACCGGCCCGGCCGGGTGCTGTCGCGCGACCAGCTGCTCGACCTGACCCAGGGCCGTGAGGCGGAGCCGATGGACCGGTCGATCGACGTTCTGGTCAGCCGGCTGCGCCGCAAGCTGGGCGACGAAGGGCCGTTCCACATCTTCAAGACGGTGCGCAACGGCGGCTACCAGCTGTCGGTCGCGGTCGAGCTGCAGGGCGAGACGGCATGAACACGCTGCGCGCCCGCATCACCATCCTGCTTGTGGTGGCGATCATCGCCGTCGTCGGCATCGCCAGCTTCGCCGCGGTCAGCCTGCTGCACGGGCCGTCGCCGACCCGGACGATCGACCCGCTGGCCCGGCAGATCCGGCTGATCGCCGATCTGGTCGAGAACGGCATCGGGCCGGCCGATGCCCCCGGCCGGGTGGCCGATTTCGAGCTGCACCCCACCCCGGCCCCGGGCGAGTCGATCGAGCGCTTCGCCGAATTCCTGCAGAGCGCCATCCGCAAGACCGGCCCGGACCTGCCGATCGCGATCACCCGGCCGATGGTGGATTCGCCGCCGGTGCTGTCCGTCCAGATCGACCCGAATCGCTGGCTGTGGCTGACCATTTCCGACGTGCCGATCCCGCAGGGCGTGCCGCTGGCCTTCACCGGCTGGATGGTGCTGCTGGTGCTGGGCGCCATCGGCATCGCCCTGGTGGTGGCCGGCAAGCTGATCCGCCCGCTGGCCCTGCTGGAGGGCAGCATCGCCCGGATCGGGCCGGACGGCACCCTGCCGCAGCTGCCGGAGACGGGGCCCGCCGAGATGCGGACCACGGCGCGGACGCTGAACCGCCTGTCCGCCCGGCTGCGCGCGGCGATGGAAAGCCGGATGCGCCTGGTGGCCGCGGCCGGTCACGATTTGCGCACCCCGATGACCCGGATGCGGCTGCGCGCCGAATTCCTGCCCGACGAGGATCGCGACGCCTGGCTGAAGGACCTGGAGGAGCTGGACCGCATCGCCGACAGCGCCATCCGGCTGGTGCGGGAGGAGGTCGAGGACGGTGACGGCGAGGCGCTGCGCCTGGACCGGCTGGTGGAGACGGTGTGCATCGAGCTGGGTGAGCAGAAGCTGGCGGTGACCCTGGTGCAGGCCGAGCCGGTCTCGATCAAGGCCGGCCCCCTGGCGCTGAAGCGGGCGCTGCGCAACCTGATCATCAACGCCGCCACTCATGGCAAGGGCGCGGAGATCCGGCTGACGCGGGACGGCACCGACGCCCGGCTGACCATCACCGACCACGGCCCCGGCATTCCGCCGGCGCTGCGGGAACAGGTGTTTGAGCCGTTCTTCCGGGTCGACCCGGCGCGGCGGCAGATCGTGCCGGGCGCCGGGCTGGGCCTGGCCATCGCCAAGGAGATCATCTCGCGCTACGGCGGCCGGATCGGCATTGCCAACCGGCCCGAGGGCGGGCTGGTCCAGACGGTGATGCTGCCGCGCCATGGCGTGGCTGCCTGACGCTGTGCGCCTTCCCGGCGCTTGCAAGGCTGATCCCGGCCAATCGCCGACCCATCGACCGGTGCAATCGCCAGGTCGTGAACCCATGAATCGGGAATAACCGAGAGCAGGCTTGGCGCTTGGAAAGCTTGGCGGGTGTTTCGCTGCCGAAGCGGGCTAAACGCATAAACCACGAGAGTTTGATCATGGACGCCTTAACAATGACCCACGGTCATCTTATATGACCACTGGTCATTAGGAGGCATCATGGGTTCGAGGAAGATTGCGCTTGTCACAGGAGCGTCGAGCGGGCTGGGGATCGCTTTCGCCGAAGACCTCGCCCGGCGGGGCTATGATCTCGTTCTGACGGCGCGGGGCGCGGACGCCATGGAGGCGGTGGCCGAGCGAATCCGCGATAGCCATGGCGTCGATGTGGTGGTGCAGCCCGCCGACCTGTCCAAGCCCCAAGCCGTGAGAGAACTGACCGCGACGCTTGACGCCCGCGGACTATCGCCCATGGTCGTCGTGAACAACGCGGGCTTCGGACTCAACGAGCGTTTCGCGGAACAGGATGCTGATCGCCTGGCATCGATGCTGCAGCTGAACATCCTCGCGCTGACTGAACTCACCCGCTTTTACGCGCAGCGCATGATGGCGGCAGATGGGGGGCACATCCTGCTGGTGGCAAGCCTTGCCGCGTATATGCCGACACCGCTGTTGGCCGCATACGGAGCATCGAAGGCCTATGTCCTATCCTTAGGCGAGGCCCTCCACGTCGAGCTTGCGCCGAAAGTCGGTGTGACTGTCGTGTCGCCCGGCTATATGGCGACCGGCTTCGACGTGGCCTCGGGGTTCCAACCATCGCCGGCAACGCGGCGGTCGGCCCTTCTTCCCGGAAAGGTTGCCGGAATCGGGCTGGATGCCTTGTTCAACGGCAGATCTTCCGTCGTCGCGGGCAGCGCGAACAAAATCGCAGTGGCAATCGGGAGGATTCTTCCGCGCACGTTCGTGGCGCGGCAAGCCTATAAGGCGTCCGGTGGGCGACACCGCAAGCAATGAAGCGGGCGTATGACGACGCCGGCAAGGACCAGCGGCGCAAGTCGATTCTGGACGCTGCCGAATTGCTTCTCAGGCAGGCGGATGGACGCCTTCCGTCAGCAGCGGAGATCGCCGCAGCCAGCGGTCTCGCCAAAGGCACACTCTACATCTACTTCCGCACCAAGGAGGAGATCTTCGCGGCGCTCCTTCTCCATCTGTGGGAGCCAGCTCTCGCAGCCCTGGGGGAAGAGCTGACGCGAGTCGACCAGCCCGTGCCGGTACGTGTCGAAGCATTCGTTACACGCTTCGTGACGTATGTTGACGAGCGGCCCTTTCTTCTTCGCCTCGATGCGCTCGCCAAGGAGGTAATTGAACGAAATATGAGCGCGCCAGCGCTGGCCGCCCACAAGGAAGCAATTCTAACGAGCATCAAGGCTGTCAGCGCCAAGATTGAGGATGCGTTGACGCTGCCTCCCGGACGGGGATTTCAGCTTCTCACCCGCACCCATGCCATGATGCGTGGCCTCTGGCAGTCGTTCGGCGACCCGACGCCTGAGTTGCAGATATGTCACTATCATGCGTTCGCGACCGAGTTGAGCGAGGCGCTTTCGGAATACTGGAAAGGAGCTCTTCGCATCTGATCCAATCGGGAATGCCCACCAATTCGGCTCGGCCTGAGCGCGGGACAGGCGCACGACGGGCAGATCGCCGACAAGCTGCTCGACCATCTCCGGAAGCCTTGCTTTGGCAAGCGCCTCTATCGCGAGCGCAACCTGATCGAGCGCTTCTTCTCCAAGCTGAAGCACTTCCGCCGCATCGCTACCCGCTACGACAAGCTCGCCGCCAACTTCCTCGCTATGGTCCAACGCGCTTCAATCCGACTCTGGCTCCGTGCTTATGAGTCTACGGCCTAGTATGACCCATCCCGACTCGTGCGGGACGGGGGGAAACCAAAAACAATGTCGCTCAGCCAGTCCGAGATCCGCACCATCGTCATCGGCGCCCTGCTGGCGCTGTTCCTGTCGGCCCTCGACCAGACCATCGTCGCCACCGCCCTGCCCTCGATCGGGCGCGAGCTCGGCGATTTCCAGCTGATCTCCTGGGTCGTCACCGCCTATCTCCTGACCTCGACCTGCGCCACGCCGATCCTCGGCAAGCTCAGCGACCTCTATGGCCGCCGGCCGCTGCTGCTGGCCTGCCTGTGCGTGTTCCTGGGCGCCTCGGTGCTGTGCGCGCTCTCCACCTCAATGACCATGCTGATCGCATCGCGGGCGCTGCAGGGGCTGGGCGGCGGCGGGCTGCTGACCCTGGCGCAGACCGTGATCGCCGATGTGGTGGCGCCGCGCGACCGCGGCCGCTACGCCGCCTATTTCGCAACGGTCTGGGCCGCGTCCGCCCTGATCGGCCCGACCCTGGGCGGCGTCCTGACCCAGTATGTCGGCTGGCCCTGGATCTTCTGGATCAATCTGCCGCTGGGCCTGCTGGCGCTGGGCATCGTCGACCGGGCGCTGCGCAAGCTGCCGGTGCGGCGGATCAAGGCGCGGATCGACTTCGTCTCGATCGCGCTGCTCGTCCTCGGCACCGTGTCCCTGCTGCTCGGCCTGTCCTGGGGCGGCACGACCTTCCCCTGGGCATCGCTGCCGATGCTGGCCGCTGCCGTCGTCGCCATCGCCTCCGGCTGGCTGTTCTTCCGCCGCCAGGCCCGGCGGACGAGCCGATCCTGACGCCGCGCTTCCTGGGCGATGCCGTGGTCGGGCCGGTGCTGCTGGCGGTGTTCCTGGCCTTCGGCGGCTATCTCATGCTGGCGGTGCTGGCGCCGACCTATCTGCAGGTAGCCCTGCAGGCCCAGACCGGCGAGGTCGGGCTGATGATGATCCCGCTGATGCTGTCGACCACCGTCACCGCCTCGCTGTCCGGCCGCTACATCAGCCGCACCGGCACCTATCGCCGGCCGCCCGTGATCGGGCTGCCGATCGCTATCGTGGCGACGGTGGCGCTGGCATTCTGCGCGACGAGCGCCACGCCGATCGTCGCCTCCGGCCTGCTGATGCTCATCGGGCTCGGCCTCGGCCCGATCTTCCCCGCCAGCATGGTCGCGGCGCAGAACGCGGCGGCGGCGCGCGACATGGGGGCCGTGACCGGCGCCATCGGCTTTTCCCGCGCCCTCGGCGGCGCCATCCTGGTCGCGGCCGGATCGGCCCTGGTGCTTGGCCTGATCGTGGCCTGGAGCCCGTCCGTCGCCTCGGTCACCGGGCTGGAAGATCTGGTGCGCCGCCCCCTGGCCGCGGCCGAGCGCCTGGAGATCGCCCGTGCCTTCGCCGTGATGTTCGGCGTGGCGGCGGGGATTTTCCTGCTGAGCCTGCTGACCTATCTGCGGGTTGAACAGCGTCCGCTGCGCAGCCAGACCCACCACCACGCCGGGGCCGACGGCGGTGGCGCCTAACCCATCTCCCACACCGGCCCTTGGCTGAAGCGCTCGACCAGGAAATCCACCACCGCGCGCACCTTGGGCGCCAGGTTGCGGTTGTGCGGCCAGACCGCATAGATCGCGCCGAACGGGTTCTCGTAATCGGTCAGCAGCGGCACCAGCCGCCCGGCGGCGATGTCGGCCCCGACCATGAAATCCGGCGCCAGCGCCACCGCCATGCCCGCCCGCACCGCCGCCATCGTCACCTCGGCGCTGTTGGCGCGCAGCCGGCCGTCGACCCGCACCGTCTCCGTGCGGCCGTCCGGGCCGATGAACTCCCAGTCGTTCTGGTCGGCGGCGTAGCTGTAGAGCACGCAGTCATGGCCGGTGAGATCGGCCGGCACCTTCGGCGCGCCATGGCGTTCGACATAGCCCGGCGTGGCGCAGACCAGCCGGCGGCAGGGTGCCAGGCGCCGGGCCACCAGGCTGGAATCCTGCAGCCGGGTGATGCGGATAACGAGGTCGAAGCCGTCGGCCACGACATCGACGAAGCGGTCGTCGAACACCGCCTCGATCCGCAGCTCCGGCCAGCGGGCCAGCATATCCGGGACCAGCGGCGCGATGTATTCGCGGCCGAAGCTGGCCGGCGCATTGAACCGCAGCAGGCCGCGCGGCTCGGCCGAGAGATGGCCGATCGCCCGCTCCGCCTCCTCCACCTCGCGGACGATGCGGACGCAGCGCTCGTAGAAATCCTGGCCGGCATCGGTCGGGCTGAGGGTGCGGGTGGTGCGGTTCAGCAACCGGGCGCCGAGCCGATCCTCCAGCTTGGCGATCTGCTTGCTGACCGCCGATTTCGACACGCCGAGCCGCGCCGCCGCCGCCGAGAAGCTGCGGCTGTCGACGACCTGGGCGAAGACGACCATGGCACCGGGCATATCCATGCCGCGCAGGGTCTACGAGGCGCCCGGCGGGGTCAATGACCCCGGCGCCGCACGCTGCAGCGCCGCGATCATCTCGCGCAGGCCGCGGGTCAGCGGCTTGTCCCTGCGCAGCACCAGGCCGAGCTGGCGGTGCAGCTCGGGCGACAGGGAATGCGCGACCAGCCGGGTCTCGCCCGGCGGCATCGCCATCCGGGGCAGCACGGCGCAGCCCAGGCCGGCGCCGACCAGCTCCTTGATCGCCTCGACGCTGCCGAGCGCCATCGCCGGCTTCAGGCTGATCCCGGCCGCCGCGAACCAGTCGTCGACGATGCGCCGCGTCTGGCCGCCCGGCTCGTACAGCACCACCGGCCGGCGGGCCATCACGGCCGGCGTCACCTCCAGCGGCAGGTCGTCGGCCTCGGCGGGCACGACCGCCACGAACTCCTCCTCCAGCAGCGGCGTCACCGCGAAGGCGCGGCCGGGCGCCGGCAGGGCGACCAGGCCGAGATCGAGCGCGTTTTCCTCCAGCAGGCGCAGGATGTCGACGGCATTGCCGGTGCTGACCACGATCTCCAGCGAGGGCAGCCGCTGCCGCAGCGCCCGCAGCACCGGCGGCAGCAGGTAGATGCAGGCGGTGGCGCCGGTGCCGAGCCGGACCCGGCCGATCATGCCGGTGGCGTGTTCGGCCATCGCTTCCACCGCGGTCGCCACCGCCGCCTCGATCTGCCCGGCATAGGCCAGGAGCTCGGCCCCGGCCGCGGTCGGCGTCGCCCGCCGGCCGACCCGCTCTATCAGGCGGACGCCCAGCCGGGTCTCCAACTGCCGGATCTGCAGGCTGACCGCCGGCTGGGTCAGGTTCAGCCGCGCCGCGGCACCGGAGAAGCTGCTGGCCTGGATCACCTCGGTGAAGGTGCGCAGCTGGTCGAGGTTCAGTCCGCGCATCCAAAGAAATCCTTATCATCCGTATCGGATATCCAAATTTCCCTTATCCATTTCGGCGGCGCAAGCTTGTCATCCGTTCCCCGATCACCGCCGTGCCCCATGCCCAGCCGCCTGCCGCCCCTGACCGAGATCCTGCATTGGTTCGCCGCATCGCCACTGTCGCGGCGACGGCAGCTGGAGCTGCTGCGCGGGCTGGACGACCGGCAGCTCGCCGATCTCGGCATCCGCCTCGGCGAGGTGTTGCGTGGGCGGCCATCCTGGCGCAGGGCCTGCCCTATCTCGCGGCCGAGATCGACGGAAGGCTGGTCGGCTATGCCTATGCCGGCGCGTACCGGCCGCGCCCGGCCTATCGCCACACGGTCGAGGATTCGATCTATGTCGCCGACGGCCTCGCCGGCCGCGGCATCGGGCGCGCGCTGCTGGCGGGGCTGATCGAGCGCTGCGAGGCCGGGCCGTGGCGGCAGATGGTCGCCGTGATCGGCGACAGCCGGAACGCCGCCTCGATCGCGCTGCATGAAAGGCTGGGCTTCGAGCCGGCCGGCAGCTTCCGGTCGATCGGGTTCAAGCTGGGCCGCTGGGTCGACACCGTGCTGATGCAGCGCACGCTCGGCCCCGGCGACGCGGCTCCGCCCTCGGGGGCCTGACCGAAGCGGTCAGGCCTTTTCGTAGCCGAAGGTCGAGTTGCGGAAGAATTGCGGGAACTGCTGCAGGGTCATGCTGACTTCGGCGGCGCCATCATAGGAGATGCCGCCCTTCGACGTACCGGCCGTCTTGAAGTTGCCCCAGGGATTGCGAAGGGTGACCCGGTTCTGTTGCGGGTCGCAGGACGTGACGGTCCATTCATGCCCCGAAACCAGCGCGCCGCCGTCGTTGTTGGAGCAGAAGGCGATGACGGGCTGGCCATTGCCGAGGGCCTGTGCAATCTCGGTCCCGATCGTCGGCGATGCGGTCGGGTGGTTCGTGGCCGGGCTCCCCGTCAGCAGATAGAGCGCATAGATGCCGGGGGATCCCGCCTCGCTCTTATCCTTCGGCGCGTCATCCGGAATATGCGCGCCGTTGGCGAAGCTCGAAGAGCTGATCAGCGCCGCCTCCAGGATCCGCGACCATTTCGCATCGTCATGCACCTGGGTGGTGATCAACTGGTTCTCGGTCACCTTGATGGGGTGATGCGGGTCGCCCGCGAAGGTCACGGTGAAGCTGGCATCCGCATTCCGCACGATCGCCTTGGACAGCGCCGCCTGTCCTCTTGGCGTCATCGCCGTGGCCACGAGGGCGGCCTCGAACATGCAATCGCCATGCGATCCCTGGTCGACACCGGACAGAGCGGTGGCGGCGATCATCTGCGGCGAGAACGGATGGCTGCCGGCAGCGACCGGCGCAGTCACCGGGCTGTCCGGCTTCGACCATTTCGAGCCGTCGAAGGATGCGCTGGAGAGTTCGGCACCGGCGCCCTTCCACACAGCATACAGCGTCGTGCCGGACACGGAGAGGGCCGGCGCGCCGAGGGTCACGGCGCCGGGGATCTGCGCCTGGTGCGACCAATGCGCCCCGTCGAAGACGGAGTACCAGATCCGCTGGTCGGCCGCCTTGCCCTTCCAGGCGGCATAGAGCCTGGTCCCGAAGGTGACGAGCGAAGGCGGCACATCGCTGTTCGCGCCGGGGATCTGCACCTGCAGCGACCAGGCCGAGCCGTCGAAATCAGCATATTCCAGTTCGCCGCCGGCGCCCGGGTCCTTCCACAGCGCATAGAGCTTGCCATCGAACCAGGACGTCGCGGGGTCGACGCCGCTTGCCGGATCCAGGGCCAAGGTCTGTGCCCGCGCCCCTGCCCCGGCCAACAGGCTGGCGGCAAGGCCCACGCCCGCGACCGCCAGAACATCGCGCCGCGCGATCGCGCCGAATTCCTTCATGAGGCCCGCTTTCGGATCAACCCGACGATGAGACGCACGACCACAGTCCCGCCGATACGGGCAGGTTGGTGCTGCAATGGAATGGAGGAGTGTTGGTGGAACCTGCCGGATCAGGCCAGGCGCCGGCGTCTAGGCCGAGGTGCGCCAGTAGGCTTCCGGCCGCTGGATGACCAGATCGTTGCGCTGGCTGTGGCCGGCCGTCTTCCGGCCACCCTTGATGTGGTCCATGAACTGGCCGAGCCGCGAGTTGATCAGCACATGCTTGGCCTGCCGGCCGATGCCGTCGGCGATGTCGAAGGATTTGTGGCCGGCGCGTTCGAACTGCCGGCGCACCACGTCGAACAGATAGGCGTCATGGAATTCGTACTGCCGGAACAGCTCGTCATGGGTGTAGAGCCGCTTGAACGCCGCCAGCATTTCCTGGGTCGCCGGGTGGTTCAGATTGTAGGCGATGAAGCCGCATTCCGAGTAGGTCGGCCGGTCGAGATAGCCGACGAAGCAGTCGCGCGGGATCATGCTCTCAAGCTCGTCCACGCTCGGGTCGGAGAAGAACAGGCTGTCCGCATCCACCCAGATCAGCACGTCGGCATCCGTGTTCGCCGCGGCGTGGAAGATGGCGAAGGCCTTGTGGCTGAAGCGCACGGCATCCCAGCGGAACCCGGTGCCCCAATGCCGGTCGCCCAGCTTGATCCGGTTCTTGTACGGGTTGCGCGACAGCCGGAAGCGGTAGCGCTCGGTCTGGCCATGGGCCAGCGGGTTGTCGGCGTGGCGGCGTTTGAAGGCCATCAGGTCGGGGCAGCTGGAGACCAGATCCCGCACGATGATGCGGTCGCTCGGCACCTCCGGCTCGAAGTTCTCGCGGTATAGCAGAAGCGGAATCTCCTCCGGCCACTGAAGATCGAAGGTCTCGATCATTCGCCGTCCGTAATCATCATAGCCCGCAGCGTTGCAGGTGGTGACGACAGCAAATTTCCGCGTGGGCTGGCCGGAGCGACGCATGGCAATGGTCATTCGGTTTTTGCGAGGGTTCTTCGGGACAGCAAACGCATCGGAGCGTGTTGCGTTCCATGTATTGGCCGTGAGCTGGACCCTAATTGGTCCTTCACGCGGTGTGAAATTACCCTTTGGTAAAATTAAAATGCCGCGGCTGGCCTCGGTTTGACCTGATGTCAGCGGCCAGGGGCAGGCGCAGCCTCGGTCCGCAGGGCGACGTCCCTGCGCGCATTTGTCACCACGGAGTCGAGCAACCCGGGGAACCTTGCCTCCAGATCGCCCCGCCGCAGCGAGATGAAGCGCTGCGTCCCGTCGATCCGCGTCCAGGTCACACCGGCCTCACGCAGCTTGGCGTAGTGGTAGGACAGCGCGGTCTTGGTGGCCCCTTCGCCGAGATAGCCGCAGGAGACTTCGCCCACCTCGGACAGTGTGGCGACAATCCCCAGGCGGGTCGGATCGCTGAGCGCGGCCAGGATGGTCACGAGGTCGAGCTGGTCGCGGTCGGGTTGGAAGGGCGCACGCATGAACAATATCTAGCCGATCGGCCGGCGCGTTTCAATGTTCAACGATCATTGAACATTCCGCTTGACGGCCACCGCCAGGCGGGATGATTGTTCAATAATCCTTGAACAATGGAATACGGACGATGCCCGCCTCCCTGGTCTGGCTCGCGATCGGCGCCTTCGCCATCGGCACGGAAGGCCTGATGATCGCCGGGCTGCTGCCCGCGATCGCCGCCGACTTCCACACGACGATCGCCACCGCCGGCGAACTGATCACCATCTTCGCGCTCGCCTATGCCGTCGGTTCGCCGATCCTGTCGGCCCTGTGCGGCAGTCTCGACCGGCGCCGGCTGCTGATCATCGCCCTGTCGTGCTTCACCGCGGCCAACCTGTTGGCGGCGGTGACCGAGAGCCTGTGGCAGCTGGTCGCCGTCCGGGTGCTGCTGGCGCTCAGCGCCGGGCTGTTCATGCCGACGGCCTATGCCGTGGCCGCGTCGTTGGTTCCCCCCGAACGGCGCGGGCGGGCCATCGCCGCCGTGACCAGCGGCATGACCATCGCCACCGCGCTGGGCGTGCCGGTGGGCGCCTGGATCGGCGCCCATGCCGATTGGCGCTCGACCTTCCTGATCGTCGCCGGGCTCGGCTTCGCCGGCGTGTTCGGCCTGCGCTTCGGCCTGCCGGCGCAGCTGCCGCGTGGCGCCAGCACCCTGGCCGAACGACTGGCCGTCGCGCGTCGGCCGGTGATCCTGCAGGCCCTGATGGTCACCTTCTTCTGGATCGCCGCCGCCTTCACGATCTACACCTTCATCGCGCCGTTCCTGCAGCGGGCGGCCAGCCTCGGCCCCGACGGCGTCAGCGCCATGCTGTTCCTGTTCGGCGTCAGCGCCGCGATCGGCAACGCCCTCGGCGGCCAGCTGACCGACCGCATCGGGCCGCTGCGGGTGCAGTTCGGCAGCCTCGCCACCCTCACCCTGTCCCTGTTCGGCCTGTCCGCGGCCACCCTGCTTCCGGCCCATCAGGCGCTGATCGCCCTTGTCCCCCTGATGGCGATCTGGAGCATCGCCGGCTGGGCCTTCAACCCGGCGCAGACAACGCGGCTGATCCGGCTGGCGCCGGAGGTGGCGATGGTGGCAGCGTCGCTCAACTCCTCCGCGCTCTATGCCGGCGTCGCCTTCGGCTCGGTGCTGGGCGCCGCGACCGTGAGCTGGGGCAACGCCTCGGATCTCGGCTGGGTCGGTGCCCTGTGCGCCGCCACGGCCCTCGGCATCCTGACCGCGACGGCGCGGCGCCGGGCTGCCAGCCCGGTGGCACAGCAGCCGGCCTGAGCCCGTCATCCCTCCCATCGTCGCGGTTTGGGAAACAATCCTGTTCCGTGACGATGGGTTATCCCCGCCTTCCGCAAGGACTACCTTGGTCGCGCAGCGTCGGCTGCGGGTACCATAGGGAAACGATGCGATGACGAAGGTTCTGGTTCTCTACTACAGCTCCTACGGCCATATCGAGACGATGGCGACGGCGATCGCCGACGGTGTCCGCGAGGGCGGCGCCGAGGCCACCATCAAGCGCGTGCCCGAGCTGCTGTCCGAAGAGGCCGCCCGCGCCAACCACTTCAAGCTCGACCAGGCCGCCCCGGTCGCCACGATCGACGAGCTGGCCGATTATGACGCGGTGATCTTCGGCGTGCCGACCCGCTTCGGCATGATGGCCGCGCAGATGAAGGCCTTCCTCGACCAGGCCAGCGGCCTGTGGATGAAGGGCGCCCTGATCGGCAAGGTCGGCAGCGTGTTCACCTCCAGCGCCACCCAGCATGGCGGCCAGGAATCCACCATCCTGAACTTCCACACCGTGCTGCTGCATCAGGGCATGGTGATCGTCGGCCTGCCCTATTCCTTCCAGGGCCAGATGACGCTGGACGAGATCACCGGCGGGTCGCCCTACGGCGCCTCCACCATCGCCGGCGGCCAGGGCCAGCGCCAGCCGAGCGAGAACGAACTCGCCGCTGCCCGCTTCCAAGGTGCGCATGTCGCCAAGATCGCCTCGAAGCTTGCCGGCTGAGACTTTTAAGATGACCGCCGGGGCTCAGGGTCCCGGCGGCGGATGGAGACGACGATGGGCCTGCTGATCGAAGGCCGCTGGGCGGACCAGTGGTATGACACCAAGGCGACCGGTGGGCGCTTCGTGCGGCAGGACAGCGCGTTCCGCGGCAAGGTCACCGCCGATGGCAGCTCCGGCTTCAAGGCTGAGGCCGGGCGCTATCACCTCTATGTCTGCTACGCCTGCCCCTGGGCGCACCGCACCCTGATCGTGCGGGCGCTGAAGGGGCTCCAGGACGTGATCTCGGTCGATGCGGTCGACCCGTTCATGGGCAGCCAGGGCTGGACCTTCGACGACATCCGCGACGGCAGCCGCTCCCCCGGCGCCACCGGCGACCGGGTCAACGGCAAGGCCGCGATGCACGAGATCTACACCCTGGCCAAACCGGACTACACCGGCCGGGTCACCGTGCCGGTGCTGTGGGACAAGCAGACCCGCACGATCGTGAACAACGAATCCGCCGAGATCATCCGGATGCTGAATTCGGAGTTCGATGAATTCGCCGATCGGTCGGTCAATCTATCGCCCGCCGAATTGCTGCCCGAGATCGACGCCATCAACGCCGATGTCTACGACCGGGTGAACAACGGCGTGTACAAGGCCGGCTTCGCCACCGACCAGGCGGTCTATGACGAGGCCGTGACCCGGCTGTTCGAGCAGCTGGAGCGGCTGGAGGCCCGGCTGTCGGAGCATCGCTGGCTGGTCGGCGACCGGCTGACCGAGGCCGACATCCGGCTGTTCACCACGCTGCTGCGCTTCGACCCGGTCTATCACGGCCACTTCAAGTGCAACCTGCGGCCGCTGCACGAATACACCGCGCTGTGGGGCCACACCCGCGAGATCGCGCAGCTGCCGGGCGTGGCCGCGACGATCGAGATGTCGCACATCAAGCGGCACTATTACGAAAGCCACCACACCATCAACCCGACCGGCATCGTGCCGAAGGGCCCGGCGCTGGACCTGACCGCGCCGCATGGCCGCGGGCATCTGCCGGAAGCGCGGTAACCCGCTCAGATCCCAAACACGGCGGCCCGCACCACGCGCACAGCCAGGAACAGGGCGCAGAAGGCCAGCGTCTCGTCCCACATGTTGAGGCGGTCGGGCTGCATCGGCTCGCGCGCCATCCAGGCGAACAGGGCACTCCACAGCGCGGCGAAGAACATCACCGACTGCAGCAAGGCCAGCATGTCGGCGGTCGAGCGCCGGCCCGGCAGGGAGATCAGCGCCAGCATGCCCAGCATCATGGCGAGCCGGGTGCAGAAGCTGGTGATGCGGCGGCGCGACTCCGGATCGATCCGCAGCCATGGCGTTGTGGCCGGGGCCGGCACGACAGCACGCCGCGGCCCTTCAGTGTCCAACATGATCGTCGTCCCAAGGATGGGCGCACCACCCGATCCACGGGCGATGGCCAGGTCGCGACCCTGCTCCGTCAGCCCGTTAAAAATCCATTCGGTTTAGCCGCCGCGCTCCGCCCGTGCCTTCGCCGCCAGCGCCCGGTATTCCTCGCGGATCTCGCGCAGGTCCTTTTCGGAATGCTCTTCCAGGTCGAGCATCCAGTTGCGCGCCACCTCGGTGGCCCGGATCAGCTCGTCGAGCTTGATCTGGACCGCGGCGCTATCGCGGTTCTGGGTGTTCTGGATCAGGAACACCATCAGGAAGGTCACGATCGTCGTGCCGGTGTTCACGGTCAGCTGCCACACGTCGGAAAAGCCGACAAAGGGGCCGATCGCGGCCCAGACGATCATCGCGCCCGCCGCCACCCCGAAGGTGACGGGGTGGCCGGCGAGCTGCGAGAACCGGTTGGCGAAGCGAACGAACCAGGGAGCGTTTTTCACGGCATCCTCCATGCGGTGCGGATGCCATGAGAACGGGACGGCGGCCCGGATCGTGCCGAGGCGAGGCGGGACTCTCTGGAGTCAGTCCGGCCGGTTGTAGTCGTAGATCACCCGGCCATACGGCAGGGTGAGGTCGGCGATCAAGTGATGTGCGCCGATCACCTTGCGCACCGGCAAATCGGCCACCGGTGCATTGACGTGCGGCACCAGGTGCAGCCGCGCCGGCCCGATCCAGGACCCCTTCGGCGTGATGTCGATCAGGTTATAGGCGACGAGCTGGCAGATTTCCGGCCGGCCGTCGACGCCGGGGATCAGCTTCAGGTTGACCTGGGTGCGCGACAGCGTCGCCATCGTGCGCTGGCCGTTGCCGGCCATGCTTTCGTGCTTGTAGCCCATGGTGCCCATGGCGACGAGCTGATCGGCATAGGACAAGGTGCCGGTCAGTGTGTCCTTGACGATCGCCAGCTTCGGATGGGCGTATTTCTTGGGAAAGCCCCAGATCTCGCGGCCGGCGGCGATCGGCGGGTCGTCATCCAGATACATCTGGGCGACGAAGCTC